>CAMCNQ010000266.1 GCA_945875955.1 Limnohabitans sp. Rim8
CAGGTGGGCCATGCGGCCGGAGTCTCCAAAATACCGGTCAAACTTTGGCCGAGCTATACGCGTCTCCAGCTCATGCCAAGTCTGCTGATTTTGAGCAATCACAAAGTGCTCAACGGCGAGGGCCAGAACTTGCGCAGTCTTGGACTGGGGTAGCAGACCTGCACTGATCAGGACGTTGGTGTCTATGACAATGTACGCAGGCTCAGTCTTCATGGAGCATGCGCGTGACGTCTGCTTCGGTCAGGCCTTCTTCGGCGGCTTTGTTGCTCATTTTTGCGAGGTGCTGACGCATCGAGTCACCGGCTTCTTTGCCGCGCAGCGGGTAGTTTTCACTGACGAGCATGGCCACCTGAAACGGAATGGTGCGCATGCTCGCTTGGTAGTCTTCGTAAGACAGTACAACGGCCACCGGTCGGCCACGACGGGTGACAGCGACGGGTTGCCGCTGGGATGCATCAATGAGCATTCCAAATTGATTCTGAGCAGCAAGAGAGGTCATGGTCAGCATGTTCATTGCTCCTTTGGACAGGTGTTACAGCTATTCTAGCTGTTTCGGCTCCGTCAATGCCCATGAGTTTGCCCAATGCCGGTTTCGACAGCAACTTGATGAATCAAACACTTGCGCCCACGACGGTATTCACCTCATGGGTGAAGCGCTGCACGGCCCCACTGTAGCCGGATTTAGGTTCAATCGAGATGCGATTTACCGGTTTGAAGGTCGGTGGCCCAAAGGATGGCGTTTTTGGACAGCAGTGTCACAGGTACTCCAGAAATGAAAAAACCCGCCGAGGTTTTCGCCAAGGGCGGGTTGGTTTGCGGACCAAGGTCAGCTTCAGGGGCTGACCCGGTTCGTCACAGATTTCGGGCTGCGTGATGGAATCTCAAAATTTCAACATCGTCGCTGCGTACGCGGTCCATGGCGATGTAATTCTTGTGCACGACCAGCTCACGCGTACCGGGGACGCGGCCAGCCCGGCCCATGCCAGGATGGGCCTGAAGTTTGGTCACAGCGGCCTGCAACTCCAGCACAAAGCTAGTGGCGCGGGTCGGGTTGTCTTTGGCGATGAAGCCAGCGATTTCATCAACAGAGGCGAGCGCTGTCTTGGTCCACTTGATCAACATGAATCAAGCGCCGTATTTGGCAAATACCGCTTTGACCTGCTTGTCGGTTGCGAATTCGCCTGCATCGGCCTCCTTGATGCCATCGTGGATGTCGCGAATCTGCCAGGATTCACTTTGCACATAGTGGGTCAGCGCATCGATGGCCAGAAAGCTCTTGGTCCGGGCGGTCGCCTTGGCCAGCTCTTCGATCTGGTTGTAAAGCGCCTCGGGCAGGCGCAGGTTGATGGTTCTGGCGGTCATGGCGTCCCACTCCTGAGCATGTGTAATACAACGAATTATCCACTTTACGAAGCCTTGGCTCAATGCGGGCGGCAGGCGTAGCAACTTGTCTGCCCCGAGAGGCACCTTGCTGGTTTTTTCCCAACGCGCCACGGATGGCGGCTTTGCGGGTTCAGTGTGCGGAGACTTTGAACTTCAGACCTGTTGCCTTGAGGACGGCGCTCAGTGTTCGAATCGCGGGGTTGCCATTCATTCCATCTCTCAATAGCCCTGCACTTGGATTTAACCAAGGATCGGCTCAAACAAATGCGCAGGAGGTCATCATGGGTAAGAAACACACAGCCTTTCCCGCCACGCCCAGCAGCAGGTTTTGGTTGTCGTCGCCCTATCAGGGCGACAGTAGCTACGCCTGGGGCGTCCTTTTCGGCAATGGCTACGTCTACGGCAACGACACGTCAAGCTCAACCCTGTTCGGTTGGTGCGTGCCAGTCAGTGATGGGGCTGCGAGCCGATTTGGGTTTGTTGGGGTTAGCAGGTGCGGTCAATAACTTAGCTTTTTTTCTATGATGGCGCAGATGCAATACACGATTGGCTATTACAGCGAGGTGGTGCAGACTGACATTTTGGCGCTGCCCGAAGGCTTGCAGGGGCGGTAAATCGCTTTGACTGAGCGCATGCGCGTGTCCATGGCCGATTTGGCCTTGGCCCGCAAACGACTGTTGGAGGTGAAACATGCTCAGCCATGACGAACTGATCGCCAAGATGCTTCAAAACCGGCAAGTGCGGGCCGAATACGAACGCATCGAACGCGAAGAAATGCCCATGCTCGACGCGATTTTGAGCGTGCGCAAACAGGCCAAACTCTCGCAAGAAGAGGTGGCCCGGCGCATGAACGTGAGCCCACCCGTGGTCTCGCGGCTAGAGCGGGTGCTGCTGACAGGCAAGCCCTCGCCCTCGCTGCGCACCCTGCAAAAATATGCCCAAGCCGTGGGCAAGCGGGTGCAAATCAGGTTGGTGTAGTACTCAGGTTGGCCACCTTCACGCTTGTGCCACCAATCCATATTCAACTTGACAATCATTGCACTTAGTGCAACACTTTGGCAATGTCTGCTTCGATTCAAATCCTGGTCACAAAGACGTTCGCACGCTGGATGCGAAAGAGCCATGTCACCGATGCAGACATTGTTGGTGCAGCACAAGAAATGGTTCAGGGTTTGATCGACGCCAATTTAGGCGGCCACTTGGTCAAAAAACGTGTGGCGCTGCGCGGGCGTGGCAAGAGTGCGGGTGCGAGAACGATTGTTGCAACAAAATTTGAGCAGCGATGGGTGTTTTTATTCGGGTTCGAGAAGAATGAGCGATCCAACATTGACGTTAAAGAGCTCAAAGTGCTGCAGGAATTGGCCGCTTCGCTATTGGACTTGGATCAACAGGCCATTGCAGTGGCCATCAACGCTGGTCAATTGTTTCAATTACAAGGAGATGAGTGATGACGACTAAACGCAAAAGCAGGATCCTGGCTGAAGTTCACGAAACAGCCACAGGCCTCAACAATGCTGGGCTGATCAGTAAAAGACGCATGGCTGAATTTGATGCGCTGTGCAATCTGCAAGTGAAGCCCATTTCACCCATTCAGATTCGTCAGCTGCGGGAAAAAGAGCACGTGAGTCAGGCTGTATTTGCTGCCATTCTCAACACCAGCATTTCAACCATTCAGAAATGGGAATTGGGCGACAAAAAACCCAGCGGCCCATCACTGAAGCTGCTTAGCTTGTTGGAGCGCAAAGGCTTGGAGGCAGTTCTCTGAACTGCACCCAATCCTCTGCCAAGGCCTCAAAGCCCTCATACAGCTCTGCAAACAGCCTGCGTTTAAAGCCTATGCCGTCAAGTGTGCGCTGCCTCTTGAATCAAGCTCTGTGCAGCAATGCCCAAACCCGCTTGCAGCTTTCGGATCATGCCGATGGTCAATGAGCGTGGCAAAGGTGATCACAAACACATCATGGATGTGGAAAAACGATACAAGTTCACCACGGTGGACAAACTGGTTGCCGACTTTATCGCTGACATTGAAAGGATTAAAAATGCACAAAGCAAATAAAGTACAGGTTCACTTGGGCAGTCTTGCCGACATGGGCAAAAGGTTTGTGAATGCATGGAACCGAGCTGCCACAGGTAAGAAAGTCAGCGAAACCCACATCACATTCTTGGACGTGCAGACCATGCTGGAAACTCTGAGTCCGCGCCGTTTGGAGTTGCTGAAATTCGTGCGGCAACATGGCGCAGACAGCGTCAAAGGGTTGGCCGCGTCACTGGAGAGTGATTATAAAAACGTGCACCATGACGTCTCTGTGTTGGAGTCGGCTGGCTTGCTGCTGCGCGATGGTCGCAAGTTGTCAGCACCATGGGATGAGCTCAGCGCCAGTGTGTCCTTGATGCACTGACCTGCCCACAATGGCAAGTTTCAATTAAGCAAGGGCGAAACCACGTTGCCCGCATGGCCAGCAGCCCTTAGCAGACTGTCTTGGCTGAGATGGCTGTAGCGCTGTGTCATGACCACACTGGCGTGGCCCAGTATTGAGGGTGTCCTAAATTTTGTGCTCCCAATCCACATTCATGTACGCAGTGCCAATGGCGACGCTGAGTTTTTAAATCCAGCCAGAGCTCATGCTGGCGGACAGCGATAGCTTCCATGCGTGCTTCCGGGTTCTCGCAGTCGGCACAGTCCCGGTAGAGCTGCCCGATGGCCTCGGGCGACGATCTCCAACTCACCACCCATGGCCTCGATGTGGCTGCGCAGGGTTGAGAGGTACATGTCGGTGCGTTTCTCCATCTTGGCAATTGATGGCTGCTGGACGTGCAGCACATCGGCCAACATTCAAGCCAGCCCACCACAACGGTCTCCGGTTATGCGCGAAGTTGCAGCGCACCGGACACATTGGTGGGTCACGCTGCCCTCAAATACATGTCGATGTGCATCGAGGTGAAAGGACACACCACGCCACCAGATTCAGTGCGTTCCAGTAATCCAAGCTCTGCAAGAATCACAACGTCTTCATGAACGCGTTTGACATCCCGATCAACGGTTCGGGCCAACTCGCGTACAGACAAATCACCCTTGCCCTG
>CAMCNQ010000267.1 GCA_945875955.1 Limnohabitans sp. Rim8
GCGCATCAGAATCGGGAGAATCATCTTTGGAAAAACGCCGACACGCGCCTCAGTGGTACCGAACTTGGCTGTGTCCACCGAGACCGCGAAATCACATGCACAGACCAAACCGACCCCACCACCAAAGGCGCCACCGTTGACCCGCGCAATGATAGGCAAATTGCAGCGGTCCATGGCACGAAACAGTTCAGCCACAGGATTGTCAAAGCGTCCAGGCTCTAGGGCGAATGGCGAACCATCGGCCGTGGGTTTGAGTTTGCCACCTGCGCAAAAAGTTTTATGGCCCGCCCCTGTCAACACAATGGCGCGAACCCCTTGCATCTGCTCCGCTGCTTGAAAAGCCTGTTGCAAATCGGCCATCACCGCATCCGTCATGGTGTTGTGTTCGGCCTCGCGGTCAATCGTGATGCGGCAGACCACGCCTTGTTGCACCACCTTGACTTGAGAAGTCTCATTCTTCACTTTTTGGTCCTAGATTGGATTTGGCAAATGCTTTGGGCGCTTGATAGAGCGGAAAACCGTTGTAGCTGAAGTCCTGGCGCGCCGCTTGCAATGTCCAGGTGTGACGCGCTGTGGGCACCCCTCCGTCAACCCGAATGACTGAACCACTGATGAAACCTGCTGCGGGTGACAACAAATACACCACGGCAGAAGCCAATTCAGACTCCGTACCAAAACGCTGCAAAGGCACTTTGGTGTGCAACTCGCGCAAGAGTTGTTGGTAGCTTTCGTCGTAGGTGTCGATGCCGTTTGAGGCAATCCAACCTGGCGCTACCGCATTCACACGGACACCGGCACTTCCCCATTCGCAGGCCGCTGTTTCTGTGAAGGTCAGAACGCCACCACGCGCAGCGCCAGAATGCCCCATACCTGGCAAGCCACCCCAAATATCGGCCAGCATGTTGACAATGCTGCCCCCATGCTGCTCCATGCATTGCACAAAGCACTCACGCGAGAACAAAAAAGTCCCGTGCAAGTTATTGCGCACCACAGCGTCCCATCCTTTGAGACTGATATCGCGCAAATTGGCAGGGTACTGCCCACCAGCGCAATTGAACAGGCCATGGATTTGCCCATGAAAACTCAAAATATTGGTGACCGTCTGAGTGACCGCCACTTCATCTCGGATATCACAACTGTGCACACTGACAAACCCCTTGGCCTCCGGGTAAGTAGTGACAATTTCTCGCGCCACTGTTTCTAGCTTGTCGAGCTTACGCCCGACCAGCGCCAAGCGCGCGCCAAGACTGGCCAATTCATGCGCTGTACAACGCCCCAAACCACTGCCTCCCCCTGTGATGACATGGGTCTGCCCTTTGAACAAATCGGCACGAAACACCGAACGGTAGCGCTCAGGGGTTCCAACAGGGTCGGAGGCGTTGACAGTTGACATGAACAAGTCCTGGTATGACCTGGGCCACGATCAGTAAGCGATAAAGTCGGTGACAGATTTCACGCTGGCATTTTTAGGGTCGGTTTGAAACAACTTGATGGGCAAAACCGCTTGGGCACTGGGATTGTCAAAAGACAAGTTGCCAGTCAAACCCGCCGTGTCAAAGTTTTTGAGCTTGTTGAGCTCAGCCACCACACAGACACGTGTGACGCTGGCACCACAGCGGCGAATGCCCTCAGCCAGCACTTTTGTACCCACATAACCACTCACGGTGTAACGGTTGAAATTGGCAAAGTCATCGGCACTGAGCAGTCGCTTTGCAACATCCATCAACTTGACGCCGGCGGCATCGTAATTGGAAGCATAGTAGTCAGGGATCAAGTATTCAAAACCTGAAGGAGCGGCCAATTTAACCGCTGCAGGCAACTGCCCTGCCCACAAGGTCCCAATGATGGGCGTCATGCCCAAGCGGCGCAGTTCGTTCATGACAGATGCAGATTCGGTCGTGAGTGTTCCCAAGTACAAGGCCGTGATGCCTTTTTCTTTCAGCGTCAACACCTCGGCTGAGAAATCTTTGGCACCGCGTTTGAACGGAATTTCAGCCACGCTGGCAACATTGTGTTGCTTGACCGCTTTTTGATAGCCAGCAAGCAAGGCTTTGCCAAAGTCATCGTCTTGGTAAAGGATGCCAAATTTACCGTTTTTCTGGCCCATTTTTTCAATCATGTGGTTGATGGGCACGTAACCGGCATAGTCATAATCGGGACCAATCATGAACACCGTGGGGCGGCGTGGCTTGACCACAGAAGGATGGGGCGCCATGTGAACAATGGTGGGAATTTTGGCTTCTTCAATGGTGGGCAACATGGCCACCATGTGCGAGCTGCCAGTGGTGCCTGTCAAGGCAAACACTTTGTCAGAGTCGATCAGTTTTTTCACAGCCGACACCGAACGAGCAGGCACATAACCATCGTCTTCATAGATGGCGCGCAATTTGCGTCCATTGATGCCGCCTTTTTCATTGATCTCGGCAATGGCCAATTTGGATCCGGCAGCACCGGCCTTTCCAATCAAAGACGCCGGCCCTGACATCGGCTGGACCTCACCGAGCAAAATTTCAGTGGCAGTCACGCCAATGTCTTGCGCCTGCGCCAGGCTGACGCCCATGGCCATGGCAATGGCAGAAGTTTTCCCAAGGCACTTGGCCCATCGACTGATAGATTTACGCATTTCTGTCTCCTTTATTGAAAATGCCAACACCAAATTTTTTTGGCGTCATGCGACTCACACACACCCAACACTCATTGCGACAAGGGCCATTGCACCCAAAAGCGTTTGATCTTTCGCCAGATGCCCGCCAAGCCCTCGGGCTCTAAGCGCAAGAACAACAAAATGACCACGCCATACACAAGACCTTTGATTTCATAAATTCTGTCGGCCATCAAAGTTGTGAACCGGTTGCCTGCCAAAGCGAAGCCAAAATTCAACAACTCGGGCAGAAATAAAATCAAAGCTGTGCCAAGCAAGGCTCCGTGGATACGGCCCATGCCACCCACAATGATCATGGCCAGCGCCTCAATGCTGATGAGAATGCTGAAAGTGTCAACGTTGATGAACCGGGTCTGTAAGGCCACCAAGGAGCCCGCCACTCCGGTATAAAAAGCACTGACCATGAAAGCCAACAGCTTGTAGCGCATCAGACTGATGCCCATTGCGCGTGCCGCAATATCGTGGTCACGCACAGCCAACCATGCGCGACCGATGCGTGTTCGCATGATGTTCAAAGTCAGCAGCACGAACAACAAGAGCATGGCCAAAGCCACGTAATAAAAAGGAAAATCGCTTTTGATCTGATAACCCATCAGCATCAAGGGCTCGACCGCCATGCCTTCAGAGCCTCGGGTAATGCCTTCTGCATACAACACCAAATGCCGCACGATGAAAGTGAAGGCCAAAGTGGTGATCGCCAGATACAAACCTTTGAGTCTCAATGACGGGACACCCACCACCAAACTGGCCAGCGCCGCAATCACACCTGAAAGAAAAATGGCCATCCAAGTTGGCACATGGTAATCGGTGGTCAAGATGGCTTGGGCGTATGCACCGATCAGCAAAAAACCGGCATGACCGAGTGATATTTGTCCAGCCACACCGGTCAAGATGTTGAGCCCCAAGATGCCTATGGCGATCACGAAAATCGTGGACAAAATGTTCAGCCCATGTGAACCTAGAAACATGGGCATACAGGCCACCGCCGCTATGCCAGCCAAGACCCAGGCCCAAGTCGAACGATGGGGCGTGAGTCTGACCAGATCTGCGTAACGGGTTTGGTAAGTTCTTGTTCTCATCAGACACGCTCAATTTCACGTTGACCAAACAAACCGTAAGGCTTGACCATAAGAACAATCACAATCAGCACAAAGCCAGCAATTTCCTTGAGTCCTCGACCCAGGTAACCCCCTGCCATGTTTTCTGCCACGCCAATCACCAAACCTCCAAACGCACCGCCCACCACGGAATCAAGCCCACCCAAGATGCTGGCTGGAAAGCCTCGCAAGCCCATTTGCGAAATCTCGGGTTCAAGACTGAACATCAAGCAAAACGCCAGTCCGGCAAACGCTGCAAAAGTTGAAGAAAGCACCCAAGAAATGGCACTGATGTGCTTGACGTTGATGCCCATCAACAGGGCCGTGGTTTCGTTATTGGAGGTTGCACGCATGGCGATTCCGATGCGTGAATAGCGGAAAAATGCTGTCATCAAGAGGCACAAAACAGCCAATGCCACCACAGAAAAAATTTGTCCTGGGTACAAAGCAAGTTCCCCAAAGCGGATGATTTCATCGCCCAAGAGACGGGGGTATGGTTTGGGCTCAACACCCCAGATCAAGATCACCGCAGATCGGATCACCACCGCCAAGCCAATGGTCACCATCACCCGGGAAAACATGGGCTCACCCAACATGGGCCGGATAAAAACACGCTCAATCAAAAACCCCAAGACCATGGCCACGGGTATGGTTGTGCACAACAGGCCCACAAAGCCTATGTGGGGAATTTGTGCCAGATTAAAG
>CAMCNQ010000268.1 GCA_945875955.1 Limnohabitans sp. Rim8
ATCGACGCCTGGTGCCAGCGCATGCTGCGCGAGCACGCCTTTTACAGCGGCAACCTGTTCGAGGAAAGCCTGGTTGCCGACGAAGCAGCCCTGCGTTTGGAGGCGGTGCAAGACTACTGGCGCGAATCGCTTTACCCCATGCAGACCCAAGCGGTGGAGGAGGTGCTGGGCATTTGGCGCGATGTGGCTGCCCTGGAGCAAGACATGCGCCAGTTGCTGGGTGTGGCCGATTTGCCAGACGCAAAGCCAGACCAAAGCCTGAGCGAGGTCTTGACGCATGTGGCCCAAAGCCGCGCACAAGCCCTGGCCCAACTCAAGCAAGGCTGGGCAGACCAGGCCGAGGCCTTGCGCGACTGGCTGGCGCACACGCTGGCGCAGAAAAATTCGGGCTGGAAAAAAGCGTCTTTCAGGCCCGCCTACACCAACCCATGGCTCGATGGTCTGAAGTCGTGGGCGCAAGGCGAGGGCGGGGCTGCCGAACTGCAAGAAGCCATGAAAACCGGCTACGAGCGCTTCACCCCCCTAGGCATGGCCCTGTGCCGCGAAGACGCCGGGCTGGACGAATCGGCTTACACGCTGCCCCCGCAATGCCAGGCCTTGGCCGATTTGCAAGCGGCCTTGCAAGCCCTGCCCCAGGCCAAGGTGGCGGCCCGCACCCATGCCCGCACGTGGGTGGCCCAGCGCCTGGCCTGGCTCAAGCAACGCAGTGCGCAGTTTGGTTTTGCCGACATGCTGCAACGCCTCGATGTCGCCTTGCAACGCGGGCCAGAAGGTGAGCGCCTGGCGCTGCGTTTGCGCCAGCAGTTTCCAGTCGCCATGGTCGACGAGTTTCAAGACACCTCGCCCCTGCAGTTTCGAATTTTTGACCAGATCTACCGCACCGCCGACAACTTGCGCGAGTCGGCCTTGCTCTTGATCGGTGACCCCAAGCAATCGATTTACGGTTTTCGCGGCGCCGACATCATGAGCTACCTGCAAGCCCGCCGACTCACCCAAGGGCGGCACTACGTGTTGGGCACCAATTACCGCTCCAGCCAGGCCGTGGTCGATGTAGTCAACCGCTGGTTCGCCTTGGGTGAAATGCGCTCCGAACAAGGCGCCTTTGGCTATGCACAGCCCGACGCCAGCAACCCCTTGCCCTTTCAGCCGGTGCAGGCCAAAGGCCGCGAAGAGGTGCTGCACACCGCAGACGGCGTTGTGCCAGCCATGCACTTGTTGGTTGCGCCCGAGCTGGCCAGCCCGCGCGATGCGGTGGGCCACATGTCGGCTTTGTGCGCCGAACAAATCGTGGCCTGGTTGAGCCAAGCGCAAACCCGCTTTGTGCAGCCGGGCCAAGCCGACCAGCGGCTCCAACCCAAAGACATCGCGGTGCTGGTGCGCACCGGCAAAGAGGCCGATGCCGTGCGCCAAGCCTTGCGCGAGCGTGGTGTGGCTTCGGTGTTTTTGTCCGACCGCGATTCGGTGTTTGACAGCGACGAAGCCGCCGACCTGTGCCTGTGGTTGCGTGCCGTGGCCGAGCCGCAAGACATGCGCCGCGTGCGTGCCGCCTTGGCCACACGCACCGTGGGCCTGAGCTTGCAAGAGCTCTACCACATGGCCCAACAAGGCGATGCGCTGGATGCCTATGCCGAGCACATGCGCCAGCTGCGCCAAACCTGGCAAAGCCAGGGCGTGCTGGCCATGCTGCGCCAGTCGCTGCATGCCTTGAACTTGGCCGCACGCTGGCGCGGCCAGGCCCAAGGTGAGCGGCGCTTGACGAATGTGCTGCACCTGGCCGAATTGCTGCAAACGGCCAGCATGCAGCTGGACGGCGAGCAAGCCCTGATTCGGTGGCTGCTGCAGCAAATCGACGAAGACAGCGAAAGCGAAGAACAAACCGTGCGCCTGGAAAGTGACGAAGACCTGGTCAAGGTCGTCACCATTCACAAAAGCAAGGGCTTGGAATACCCGGTGGTGTGCCTGCCCTTTGCGCACAGCCACCGGGTGGTGCGGGCCGACAAAACGGCGGTGCTGAACTTGCCCGACGCCCAAGGCGAGCGCCACCCGCAAATGCAGTTCAGCAAGCAAGACGCCCAGCAGGCCGACGCCGATCGGCTGCGCGAAGACCTGCGCCTTTGGTATGTGGCCCTCACCCGCGCACGCCACGCGCTGTGGGTGGGTTGGGCCATGGTCAAAAAAGCCAATGGCCAAGACTGCGTGAACCACCAAAGCGCCGCTGGACGCTTGGTGGGCGGCGCGTCCATGCGCGGGGCCCACAGCTGGGCCGAGGCCTTGACCGACTTGTTGACCGACGCCAAGGGGCAGGCCTTGAGCGTGCGCCTGCAAACCGCAAGCGGCCCGGTGGGGCAAAGCTTTTTGCAGTGGCAGCACAACAAACCCGCCCTGCGCGAGGCCCAGAGCTGCACCGCCCGGTTTGACAAAAGCTGGACGATCGCCAGCTTTTCCAGGCTCACCCGCGACCTGTCTGCGCAAGCCCTTGTGCAAGCGGCGTTGCACATGGCCACGCCGCGCCCGGCCGATGACGAGCCCGCAGAAAGCGTTTTGGCCCTGACCGATGCGCAGGACTGGGCTTTAGACACGGCAGGCGCGCCCTGGCACCGCTTTCCCAAAGGCCCCAGCGCGGGCAACTTTTTGCACGACCAGCTTGAGTGGCTGGCCGCAGATGGCTTTGCATTGCAGCCGCAAACGCCCACCGCAGAGCGCTTGGCCAAGCGCTGCGAGCGCGCGGGTTACAAAGCCCAAGCCCCCGATGTGCTGGACTGGCTCAGCCGGGTGGTGGCCCAGCTTTTGCAAGGCCCCAACGTGGCCCTGAGCGGCCTGAAAACCGTGTTGCCCGAGATGGAGTTTTGGTTGCCCGCGCAACGCCTGCATGCCCAAGAAATCGATGGCCTGTGCCAAACGCATTTGCTGCCCGGCCTGCCCAGGCCGCAATTGCCCGATGCCCAGCTGCATGGCATGTTGATGGGCTTTGCCGATTTGGTGTTCGAACACCAAGGCCGCTATTGGGTGCTCGACTACAAGTCCAACCACCTGGGGCAGGGCGATGCCGCCTACACCCCGCAGGCCTTGGCCAGTGCCATGCTCCACCACCGCTACGAGGTGCAGGCGGCGCTTTACATGCTGGCCCTGCACCGCCTGTTGCGCTTGCGCTTGGGGCGGGCCTATGACCCGGCGCAGCACTTGGGCGGCGCGGTGTATTTGTTTTTGCGCGGCATCGATGGCCCTGCGGGCGGCTGCTGCACCTTGCCCGCGCCCGTGGCCCTGTTGGACCGCTTGGACGCCATGCTGTCCCAGCCCAGCCCAGGGGCCCAAGCCCCGGCAGGGCAGACCGAAGGCCCCGCATGAGCATGCGCAAATCCAGCCGAACAGCGGCCAACTTGGCAGCCCAGGCTGCGCAAATGGACTGGCTGAACGACCTGCCCGCGCAGGGGCTCAGCGCCGAGACCGCCGTGCAATGGCTGCACGCCTGGGCCGAGCTGGGCTGGCTGCGCCGACTCGACAGCGCCTTGGCCACGCAACTGCACCGGTTGGACGTCGGCACCGGCGCGCCGGTCTTGGTGGCGGCGGCGCTGTTGGCGCAAATGGAAGGGCGCGGCCACACCTGTTTGGCGCTGCACGACTTGGCCACCCCGCCCTTGGCCTTGCTGGCCTGGCCGGCCGAAGTGGTGCAGGCCAGCCAAGGCGTGTTGGCGCTGTGGCGTCACATGCCCACGGGCCTGGCCGATTGGCTGGCGGCATTGCAAGCCGCGCCTGCCGCCTGCTTGCGCATGGCCGATGCCCCCGACCTGGGCCAGCCCCTGGTGCTGGGCGGCACGCCCCAAGCGCCCTTGCTTTATTTGCGCCGTTACCGCGCCTACGAAGAGCGGGTGGGCCTGAGCCTGCTGGCGCGCGCCAAAAGCGCGGTGCCCGTGCCCGAAGACCTGGCGCGTGCGGGCCTGAACCGGTTTTTTGGCGAATCCGTTCAAGCGGGCGACAGCCAAAACCCCACCGATTGGCAAAAGCTCGCCTGCGCCGTGGCCTTGCGCGCCAATTTGGCGGTCATCACCGGGGGCCCCGGCACCGGCAAAACCTATACCGCCGCCAGGCTGCTGGCCTTGCTTTTGAGCCTGCACCAAGGCGCGAGCCCCCTGCGCGTGGCCCTGGCCGCGCCCACGGGCAAGGCGGCAGCGCGGCTCAAGCAGTCGATTGATGGCGCGCTCCAATCGCTGCGCCAACAAGCCGGTCCCGCGCTCGACCTGGACACCTTGATTCAGCGCATCGGCCCCGCCCGCACCTTGCATGCCCTGCTGGGGGCCCGGCCCGACACCCGCTTGTTCAGGCACCATGCCGACCATTTGCTGGATGTCGACGTGCTCATCGTTGACGAAGCCTCCATGGTGCATTTGGAAATGATGGACGCCTTGCTGCAGGCCCTGCCGGCCAAGGCGCGCCTGGTTTTGCTGGGCGACAAAGACCAAC
>CAMCNQ010000269.1 GCA_945875955.1 Limnohabitans sp. Rim8
GACCTGCTTCGTCAGCCCCTCGGCCGTGCCCAACTGCCGGATTAAGGTTTAAGCCACCCGTTTGGCCTTGGGCGCCAAGGTTTCCAGCGCATCGCTCAGGTGCTGCAGCGTGCGCGGCACTTGGTGCCATTTGTCCAGGCCAAACAAGCCCATGCGGAAGGTGCGGAAGTCAGCCGGTTCGTCGCACTGCAGCGGCACGCCCGCAGCGGTTTGCAGACCCAGGGCCAAGAACTTCTTGCTGCTTTGGATCTCGGCGTCGGTGGTGTAGCTGACCACCACGCCAGGGGCTTCAAAGCCGGGCGCGGCCACGCTGGGAAAGCCGTGCGTCAGCAGCAGGTCACGCACTTGGCGGCCCAGCGACATTTGTTCTTCACGCACTTTGGCAAAGCCATAGGCCTCGGTCTCCAGCATGGTCTCTTGCAGGCGCTGCAGCGCATCGGTGGGCAAGGTGGTGTGGTACACATGGCCACCGCCTTCGTAAGTCTCCATCACCTGCAGCCATTTTTTCAGGTCCATCGAAAAGGTGGTGCTGGTGGTGCTGTCTATGGCCTTGCGGGCGCGCTCGCTGAGCATGACCATGGCGCAGCAAGGCGAGCTGCTCCAGCCCTTTTGCGGGGCGCTGATCAACACATCCACGCCGGTGGCTTGCATGTCCACCCACATGGCGCCCGAGGCGATGCAGTCGAGCACAAACAGGCCGCCCACGGCATGCACCGTGTCCGACACGGCCTTGAGGTAGCCGTCGGGCAGCATCATGCCGGCCGAGGTTTCCACATGCGGGGCAAACACCAGGGCGGGCTTTTCTTTGGCGATGGCGGCTTTGACTTCTTCGATCGGGGCAGGTGCCCAGGCTGCCTGAGAGCCTGCGGCGATGCGGCGTGCCTTGAGCACGCTGTGGCTCTTGGGAATCTGGCCCATGTCAAAGATTTGCGTCCAGCGGTAGCTGAACCAGCCGTTGCGAATCACCATGACGTGTTGCCCGGTGGCGAACTGGCGGGCCACCGACTCCATGCCAAAGGTGCCGCTGCCGGGCACCAAGGCGACCGAGTGAGCGCCGTAGACGCTTTTGAGCATGCGCGAGATGTCGGTCATCACGCCGCCAAAACGCTTGGACATGTGGTTCAGGGCGCGGTCGGTATAGACCACTGAAAATTCGAGCAGACCATCGGGGTCAATGTGGGGCAGCAATCCGGGCATGGGTGTCTCCTTTTTTTCAATCAGGGGCGTGAGCTTAACGCATGAGGCCTGTCCTGTGTGTGGGGGGTTAAAAATGGGACCACAAGCACACTGGATGCTTGCGCACTCAGGATGGGTTGCGGCTCAGTCAACGGCGTCTCCAGTCGCGCCAACAAAAGACGGGCATCAAGCATGAAGGCCTGTGTGCCTTCATAAACTTGTTTGGCCTGTTGTCGGAAATCAGCAAGAACGGGTCAACGCCCGCGCCGCACGCGCAAAATTTCGTCCAGGATCAGCAAGGCCGCGCCCAGGCTGATGGCGCTGTCGGCCAGGTTGAAGGCCGGGAAATGCCAGCCGCCCCAGTAAAAGTCGAGGAAGTCGACCACATAGCCGTGCAGCATGCGGTCCACCACGTTGCCAATGGCCCCACCCAAAATCAGCGAGATGGCCAGGCTGAAGAGCTTTTGGCTGGCGTGGGAGCGCAGCATCCACACCATGAAAACCGAAGCGACCACGGCGATGCCGGTGAAAAACCAGCGCTGCCAGCCGCCCGCACCGGCCAAAAACGAGAAGGCCGCACCGTGGTTGTGGGCCCGCACCAGGTTGAAAAACGAGGTGATGGGCGTGCTGTCGCCCAATTGAAACGCGGCCAGCACCAGCACTTTGGTGAACTGGTCGAGCAGCGCCACCACCAAGGCCAGGCCCAACCAAGCCCACAGGCGGTTGTTTTGGCCACTTCGTGCGGGTTTGGGCATGTGGGTTTCCTTGTGCTTTGGGGTTCAAGCGATTTGGCGGGTTTCGCCGGTGCCGTGCAGGTTGCTCAGGCAGCGCCCGCACAGGCTGGGGTGGGCGCTGTCTTGGCCCACATCGTCGGCATAGTGCCAGCAGCGCTCGCATTTGACGGCTTGGCTGGGCTGCACTTGCACCGCCAGTTGGGCACCGGCTTGCAGTGTCACTTTGGAGGTGATGAAGACAAACTTGATGTCGCTGCCCAGGCTGGCCAAGAGCGCGTGGTCGGCGTCGGTCGCTTGGAGTGTGATTTCTGCCTGCAGCGAAGCGCCCACCTGGCCTGCGGCGCGCAGGTTTTCGATGTCTTTGTTGACCATGTCGCGGATTTCGCGGATGCGGGCCCATTTGGCCAAGAGCGCGGCGTCGGTCGGCCCGAAGTCGCTGAAACTCTCCATGAAAATGGACTCCGAGTAGCCAAAGCTGGCCCAGGCTTCTTCGGCGGTGAAGCTCAAGAACGGGGCCATCCAGCGCAGCATGCCATGCGTGATGCGGTGCAGCGCGGTTTGTGCGCTGCGGCGCGCGAGCGACTTGGGGGCCGTGGTGTAGAGCCTGTCTTTGAGCACGTCCAGGTAAAAAGCGCCCAGGTCTTCAGAGCAATAGATTTGCAGCTTGGAGACCACCGGGTGGAATTCATAGACATCAAAGTGGGCGCGGATGTCGGCCTGCAGCTGGGCTGCGCGGGCCAGGGCAAAGCGGTCGATCTCCAGCAGTTGGTCATCGGGCACGGTGTCGGTGGCGGGGTCGAAATCGCTCACGTTGGCCATCAAAAAGCGCAGCGTGTTGCGGATGCGGCGGTAGGCGTCGACCACGCGGGCGAGGATTTTGTCGTCGATGTTCAGGTCGCCCGAATAGTCGGTGCTGGCCACCCACAGGCGCACGATTTCAGCGCCGAGTTTGCTGGTCACGGTGTGCGGCTCCACCGTGTTGCCCAAAGATTTGCTCATCTTGCGGCCTTGGCCGTCGGTGGCAAAACCATGGGTCAGCAGGCCTTTGTAGGGCGCGCGGTCATACAAGGCGCAGCCCAGCAGCAGCGAGCTGTGGAACCAGCCGCGGTGCTGGTCGTGGCCTTCCAAATATAAGTCGGCCTCTGGCCCCTCGGTGTGGAAGGGCGCGCGCGCATAAGCGTCTTTGTGGCTGCCCCGCAGCACGTGCGCAAAGGTGCTGCCCGAGTCAAACCAGACTTCCAAAATGTCGGTGCTCTTGGTGTAGTGGGGGGCGTCGGTGGCACCCAGGATGTCTTCGGTGGTCACGCGGCTCCAGGCTTCGATGCCGCCTTTTTCCACGATGTCGGCCGCCTGGTCGAGGATGGCCATGGTGCGGGGGTGCAACTCACCGCTGTCAATGTGCAGGAAAAAGGGCACGGGCACGCCCCACGAGCGCTGGCGCGAGATGCACCAGTCGGGGCGGTTGGCGATCATGTCGCGCAAGCGGGTTTTGCCGTTTTCAGGGTAAAACTGGGTTTGCTCAATGGCGTCCAAGGCCAACTGACGCAGGGTCTTGGGGGCTTTGTCCTGGGTGAACACGCCATCGCCTTCGTCCATGCGAATGAACCACTGGGCTGCTGCGCGGTAAATGACGGGGGTTTTGTGCCGCCAGCAGTGGGGGTAGCTGTGGGTGATTTCCACCGTGGACATCAAGCGGTCGTTTTGGGCCAGCACCTCGATCACGCGGGCGCAGGCTTTCCAGATGTGTTGCCCACCGAACAAGGACAACTCGGGGGCGTACACGCCATTGCCTTGCACCGGGTTGAGGATGTCGTCGTACTTCAGGCCATGGGCCACGCAGGAGTTGAAGTCGTCCACGCCGTAAGCGGGCGAGGAGTGCACGATGCCGGTGCCATCGGTGGCGGTCACGTAGTCGGCCAGGTACAGCGGCGAGGTGCGGCGGTAGCCTTCACCTTCGGCCTCGCTGTCGAACAGCGGGTGACGGAAGACCAGGCCGCGCAGTGCCTCGCCCTGCGCGGTGGCGATCACTTGGCCTTCGAGTTGGTAACGTTCCAGGCATTTTTCGACCAAGCTGGCCGCCAGCAGCAACACGCCGCGCGGGGTGTCGACCAGGGCGTATTCCAGCTCGGGGTTGGCATTCAAAGCCTGGTTGGCAGGCAGGGTCCAGGCGGTGGTGGTCCAGATCACGGCAAAGGCTTTTTTGCCGCCCGTGGTCACCGACTCGGGCATCTGGGCCAGGCCAAAAGCCTTGGCCAGCGCGGCGATGTCATCGGCTTCAAAGGCCACGTCCAGGGTGTCGCTTTTCTTGTCGGCGTATTCGATTTCGAACTCGGCCAAGGACGAGCCGCAGTCAAAGCACCAGTAAACCGGCTTCAAGCCCCGGTAAACAAAGCCGCGCTCGATCACGCGTTTGAAGGCGCGGATCTCGCCCGCCTCGTTGGCCGGGTCCATGGTGCGGTAAGGCCGCTCCCAGTCGCCCAACACCCCTAAGCGTTTGAAGTCTTCGCGCTGCAGTTTGATTTGTTCGCTGGCAAAGGCGCGGCTTT
>CAMCNQ010000270.1 GCA_945875955.1 Limnohabitans sp. Rim8
GTCCACCTCGCAGGACTGGCCTTGGCTGTCCACCAAGGTCTTGCCTTGAATGCGGTCTATGCCGCCAAACACCTCCACATTGGGCTTGGCCAGGGCACGGTACCAGGTGTTGGACAACAAAATGCGTTTGCAGCCGATGGAAAAATCGGGCCTGACCCGGGCTTGCAACTGCGGATCTTGAATGCCGCGCTGTATGTTTTTCAGCCCCAGGCGCTCCAATCTGCGCAGCACAAAACGGTGGTTCAAACCACTGTTGAGCAGCTCAAACTGCAAGTAAAGCACTTGGCGCAAGGCTTTTTGCAAAAGGGGCAGGCGTTTGAACGCGCCTTGCCAGCGCGCTGAAATGGGGCCATCCATCTTGGGCAGCACCCAAGGCGGGGTGCGCTGAAACAGCGTCAGGCGTTGCACCAAGGGCTGGATTTTTGGCACGAACTGAATCGCCGAAGCCCCCGAGCCAATCACGGCCACCCGCAGGCCTTGCAGGTCCAGGCCATGGTCCCACTGCGAGGAGTGAAAGCGCACGCCCTCAAAGCCGTCCAGCCCTGGGATGCGGGGAATGATGGGCACATGCATGGGCCCGCAAGCCATGACCACAAAGGGCGCCTGCATGTCGCCTTGCGAGGTGAGGAGGCGCCAGCACTTGTCCTGGCTTTGCCACTGGGCCTGCAGCAGCTCGGTGTTCAAGCGCAAATGGGGCAACAAGTCAAAACGGCGCACCGTCTCGTGGGTGTACTGCTTGATCTCTTCTTGTTTGGCGAAAAACCGGCTCCAGTGCGGGTTGGGGGCGAAGGAATACGAGTAAAGCGCCGAGGGCACATCACAGCCGCAGTCGGGGTAATGGTTGTCGCGCCAGACCCCACCGATCTCGGGCGCTTTTTCCAAAATGACGAAATCCACGCCGGCTTTTTTCAGCGCAATGGCCGCCCCAATGCCGGCAAAGCCTGCGCCGACAATGACCACAAAAGGTTTGGAAACTTCAGGCGCTTGGCTCATGCGGGTGGGCTGGGTTGAGCAAACGAAGGGGTTGAAGGCATGGCCCGCTGCAGGGGCCATGCGCCCTTCTCCGTTTGCGTCTCAGTTGGAGTAATAGATGTACTCGTCGGTGGCCTTGGTCGGTTGCTTGAGCGAGTGGTCAATGGCAATCGGCCCAGCCCCCAAGGAGGGCCACATCGGTTTTTGCTGGCTTTTGCCCCATTCGGCCAATTGGGCCTTCATGGCGGCCAAACGCGCGGGTTCTTTGTTGACCAAATTGACTTTCTCAGTGGGGTCCTGAGCAAGGTTAAACAACCATTCTTTTTGGGGCATTTGCGAGACTTGCAACTTCCAGTCGCCAGCCCGCAGCGTGACGTATTGGTCGGTGCGCCAAAACAAAACATCGTGCGGACGGCCTGGCGCTTGGCCCTTGATGAAGGGCAACAAATTCACCCCGTCAATGGGGCGGTCGGCAGGTGGCTTTTGACCGGCCGCAGCCGCCGCCGTGGCAAAAATATCGAAGTGGCTCACGGGCGCGGTGAAATTGCTGCCCCGGGGGATTTGACCGGGCCAGCGCATGAAGAAAGGCACCCGGATGCCGCCTTCAAAAAAGGTGGCTTTCCAGCCCCGGTAAGGAGAGTTCAAGCCCTCTAAACCGATGTAATGCGCGCCGCCGTTGTCGCTGGTGAAAATCACCAAGGTGTTGTCGTCCAAGCCCTGGTCTTTGAGCGACTGCAAAACGCGGCCAATGTTGCGGTCCAGCGAACGGATCATGGCGGCATACACGCGCATGGTGTGGTCGGAAATGAAGCTCAGCGCGTCATAGTCCTCGCGCGTGGCCTGCAGCGGTGTGTGCGGTGCGTTGTAGGCCAGGTACAAGAAAAAGGGCCTGTTCTTGTTGGCCTCGACCACCTTGACCGCTTGGTCGCTGAGGTAATCGGTCATGTACTTGGGCGGCTGAAAAGGCTCGCCGTCTTTGAAGCGCACGCCCCAAGGCTCGGCGGCCCAGAGAAATTGGTCAATCGGATCAAAGTCCTGCATGGCATTGACCACATTCGGGTGCTTGGTGGGCAAAAACATGGAGGCGCCATGCATGTGCGACAAAGACTCGTTGAAGCCGTGGTTGTAGGAGCGAAACTGCGGGCTGTCCCCCAAATGCCATTTGCCCAAATGCACGGTGTGGTATTTGGCCGCTTGCAGCAGTTTGGCCAGTGTGATCTCGCTGGTGGGCAGGCCCATGTCTGCGTAGGGAATGAGCTCGGACTCACGCTCGGGGTGGTAAACGGGTTTGAGCAACTGATCGGCCGGGGCCATACCGGTCACGGTTTTCATGAATTGCTTGGGCGTGGGCGTGAACTCAAAACCAAAACGCGTGGCATACCGCCCGGTCATCATGGCCGCCCTGGAGGGTGCGCAGGTGGCGTTGCCCGAATAGCCGCTGCGAAAGTCAACGCCCTCTTTGGCAATGCTGTCGATGTGGGGGGTTGGCACTTTGCCGCCCGCGATGCCGCCGCCGTCATGGGTGATGTCGTTGATGCCCAGGTCGTCGGCCACGATCAGCACCACATTGGGTGGACGCCGCTGTGCCGTACTCTGGGCAGGACCGGCTTGCCAAGAAACTTCCTGAGCGGGGGGGTAATTTTGGTGCAAGACGTATTGGACATACAGCAGCATCACGCCCGCACGACCACCCACCGCGTAAAAGGCCAAAGCGGCCAACACCAACAAAGCCAGCAAGGCCCAGGCTGTGCGTTTCAACATGAAAAAGTCCCCTCTATGTTCTGCAATGGGTCGGTGCGCATGTCAAGGCCTTTTGCCCATTTCAACCGCCGCACTGCCAGCCAGTAGGGTAAACCAATCGCCGTCTCTGCCAACGTGCAGCGGCCCTTGGTAAATCTGCCGCGCCCCTTTGGCAAAGTTTTGCTCCAAAGCGGACAAGGGCAAAGGCGGCACGATGTGGTTGAACACCAGCGCCTTCACGTTGGCGGCCTTGGCAATTTCAGCCGCTTCCTCGGGGGTGGTGTGGTAGTTGAGCACGTCGTGCATGATCTTGGCCAAGTGGGAGCGGCCTGCATCGGCAAAGCCTTTCTCCACCACCCCCAGGATGGTCGGCGACAGGGCCGCATGCAGCAAAAGGTCGGCACCCATGGCCTCGCGTTGCACCGCCGCGCTCTTGGAGGTGTCGCCGCTGATCACCAGGCTGCGGTCTTTGTAGCGAATGCGGTAACCCACAGCCGGCTCCACCGGGCCGTGCGAGACACGAAAGGCCACGATCTCCAAATCGGGCTCGGACAACAATACCTTGCGGCCCGTGTCGGCGGGCAAGCTGAAAGTCTGCGCGGCACCGCCAAAACCTGCGGGTGGCGCGATGGCCTCGCCATGGTGGCCTGTGCGGTAAGTTTGGTCCAAGGCGTAGGCGTCTTTGAAACCCTGCAAAACCTTTTCCAGCCCTGGCGGGCCATGCACCGGCAAGGCCTGGCGGGCCGTGCCTTGCACCCAGCGCTGCATCATCAACTCGCCCAAGCCGTCGATGTGGTCTGAATGGAAATGGGTCAGGAACAA
This sequence comes from Limnohabitans sp. Rim8, assembly GCA_945875955.1. Classification (GTDB taxonomy): domain Bacteria; phylum Pseudomonadota; class Gammaproteobacteria; order Burkholderiales; family Burkholderiaceae_C; genus Limnohabitans_A. The sequence goes on from CAMCNQ010000270.1 coordinate 3,535, forward strand.
GGCCTCTATCTGTCCGGCGTTCAGGCGCATCAGGGCCAAGTTGCGGCTGGCACCCGAGCCCGCATCGAACACAAACATGCGCTTACCCGCCACCACCACGGTGCAAGGGCCGCTGCGTTGGGCGTCTGGAAAAGGAGAGCCCGCACCGCACAAACCCACATGCAAGCCATCGGGCAAAGCCGCCAATGGGTTGGCCATGGCGGTCAAACTGCTCACTTGCCGCTGCATGATGGCCATCGCGATCGGGCCGCGCTGCCACCAGGCCACGGCGGCCAACAACAAGGCGACAACGACCATTCCCCCCCAAAATTTCCCAGAACGTTGCATAGAATGGCCTTTTTATGAATGCTTGGCAGTCTGCGTGGATTGTCAGACTTCAGGGTGAAAAAAAGCAATGGGCAGTATCCCTCTTGCGAGGACAGATAAATTATGGCACTCTCCATGCTAATAGATTTTCAAGCCGATCACCCACGCCTTTTGTCACCTGTGTACACCGCCTGACAGGTTGGAACGGGTGAAGCCCTCCCCCATCGACTTGAAAACCGCTTAAAAACCGCTTGAATTCACCCCCTGGCATGCCCCACCGAATTCCTACGCCAAAGGGCGCGACCGCCTCACGGGCCAAACCGCTGCACCGGCGCGCCCTGTTCTGGGCTGGGGCCATGCTGTTGGTTTTGGCCGCTGGGTGGGGTGTTTGGTCCTGGGGCGGGCGGCAGGCACAACCAGCCCGCCAAGAACCCTTGGCCTGCACCATGCCCCCGCACACAAGCGGGGCCCCAAACCCACCACCTGGCATGGTGTGGGTGCCTGGCGGCCGGTTTGAGTTGGGCGACAGCCTTTACCCCGAAGAAGGACCGCCGCAAAGCGTGCAAGTCAGCGGGTTTTGGATGGACCGCACCGAAGTCACCAACGAC
>CAMCNQ010000271.1 GCA_945875955.1 Limnohabitans sp. Rim8
GACAAGCACCCCACAAGGCATAAGGGGTGTCCACTATGAAAGAGTTTGCATAAGCCCCTTGTGGCGCACTGCACACACAAAAAAGCCCGGCGAACCGGGCTTTTGGGCTTGGAGCAGGCATGCCTGCTTACTTTTTGTCTGCCTTCATGTCGGCTTCCAAGGCTTTGGCCGGATCGTCCTCTTGCGCTTTGTCAGCGTCCTCACCCTCCTTTTGCGCCTCGTCCTGTGACTGGTTTTCGCTTTCCAGCATTTGCTCCAGCGCCGCTTCTGCGTCTACCTTCACACCCTCTTGCAGGCCACCCGTCACCAAGGAAGGCACCACGATGATGGCCGCCACCATGATCAGTTGCAGCACGATGAAGGCGATCGAGCCTTTGTAAATCTCGGAGGTCGTCACAGCGCGGATGTTTTCACCGGTGACGCGGTCTTTGTAATCGTTCTTGGGCGCGACGCTGCGCAAGTAAAACAATGCAAAGCCAAAGGGCGGTGTCAAGAACGAGGTCTGCAGGTTCATCGCCACGATCACGCCAAACCAAATCATGGCCTGATCTGCCGTCATGCCGGGCACCAAACCGGGCAAGATCTTTTCAGCCACAGGGGCCAGGATAGGGATCACGATGAAGGCGATTTCAAAGAAGTCGATGAAACAGCCCAAGATGAAAATCAAGATGTTCACCACGATCAAGAAACCAATGGCTCCGCCGGGCATGTCCACAAACAGGTGTTCGACCCAAATGTGGCCATCGGCCGCATTGAAGGTAAAACTGAAGACCGTGGAGCCGATCAAGATGAACATCACGAACGAGGCCAGCTTGGCGGTGTTCTCCAAAGCTTGTACCAGCAAGGGCATCTGCAAACGGCGTTTGCCGATGGCCAAGATCAAGGCCCCCAAAGCGCCCATGGCACCGCCTTCGGTGGGCGTGGCCACACCGAGAAAGATGGTGCCCAACACCAAGAAAATCAGGATCAGCGGCGGCATCAAGACGAAGGTCACCTGCTCGGCCAATTTGGACAACAAGCCCAAGCGCGTGACGCGGTTGACGATGGCCAAACCCAGGGCCACCAAGGAAGCCACGGTCATGGACATGATGACCACTTCGTCACCGGGCGCATCTTGGCCGCGGTCCAACCAAGCCGTCATGATGCTGTTGTGCGCCGAGGCCCAGGCAAAACCCACCACCGCGCACAAAATCAACAAGAACATCAAAGACACATGGCCCGATTTGCCATTGTCTTCACGGTAAATGCGGGCTTCTGGTGGCAAGGCCGGCACCATGGCGGGCTTGAAAATCGCCACCACCACGATGAAAAGCACATACAAACCCACCAACAGCAAGCCGGGCACCAGAGCGCCGGCATACATGTCGCCCACCGAACGGCCCAACTGGTCGGCCAGCACGATCAACACCAAGGACGGTGGAATGGCCTGCGCCAAAGTGCCCGATGCGGTGATGGCCCCAGTAGCGATCACCCGGCTGTAACCGTAGCGCAGCATGATGGGCAAAGAGATCAGGCCCATGGAGATGACCGCAGCCGCCACCACACCAGTGGTCGCGGCCAGCAAGGCCCCCACCAAAATCACCGCAATCGCCACACCGCCGCGCACCGGGCCAAAGACCTGGCCCACGGTTTCCAGCAAATCTTCGGCCATGCCGGATTTTTGCAAGATGATGCCCATGAAGGTGAAAAACGGGATGGCCAGCAATGTGTCGTTTTGCATGATGCCAAAAATGCGCAAGGGCAAGGCCTGGAACAGCGATGGCGGAAACAGCCCCGCCTCCATGCCAATGAAGCCAAAGCCCAGACCGCAGGCGGCCAGGGCAAAGGCCACCGGGAAACCCGTGAGAAGCAAAACAAACAGTCCGGCAAACATGATGGGCACAAAATTTTGTGCCAGAAAAGTCGCTTCCATCAACGTGCTCCCTGAACTTGTTCTTGCGCCAGTTTTTCCAGCGCGATCAACTCTTTTTGCTCATCCGACATGGTCTCATCCGACGACAAAACGTCTTCGCCATGGCCCCACAAAAAGGCCAGGCGCTTGATCAATTCCGAGACACCTTGCAACATGAGCAAGGCAAAGCCCGCCGGCACTAAGGCATACACAGGCCAACGGATCAGGCCACCGGCGTTGGAGGACATCTCACCCGTGTTGTAGGCCTGCATGAACAGCGGCCAAGACAGGTAAATGCAAATGGCGCAAAAAGGGAACAAGGCCAGCAAGATGCCGCCGACGTCAATCCAGTTGCGCGTGCGCGGGGTCAGCATGGCCGAGATGAAATCGATGCGCACGTGCGAGTTTTTCAGCAGACCATAACCGGCGCCCAACAAAAACACGGCGGCAAACAGGTACCACTGGATCTCCAGCAAGGCGTTCGAGCTCGAATCAAAAGCCTTGCGAACGATCGCGTTGCCCGCACTGATCAAGGTGGTGGCCAAAATCAGCCAGATCGTGAATTGCCCCACCGCCTGATTCAGGCGGTCAATTGCACGAGAAATTGTCATAAAAAAAGACATGCCGTTCTCCAGGAAATCAGGCCAGATTGTAAGTCTGTGTGGCCTTGTTCAAGGCCAAGGCCATGAGCTGCAAGGCGGATATTTTTGAGAAAAATATTGAGCACAATTCAATCTCGGCCAAACCAAGGGTTAACCCCTCTCGCCATGGCGCTTTGCAGTCAAAGGCCACCAAGGCAAGCGGCTTTTCAAAGACTGCACCTGCCCGGCTTGGGCCGATGGGCCATAACCGGCCAAGGCGCTCAAAGTGTCTTGCCATGCCGGACTGCCCAGCAAATGGCGCAACTGGCGCAGCGGACCGCTTTCAAGCGCTGAGGCCAAACACACCAGCCAGTAATGCTCTTGGGCCATGGGCACAAAATCCAGCCCTTGCACCTGAGCCGCACTGGCGATGCCCAAGCCCGCATCGGCATGGCCGGCGGCGATGCAGGCGGCCACCGCCGCGTGCGAGTTTTCTGTTTTTTCATACCCCAGCAAGTCGCCAGCAGCCAAGCCCGCTTCTTGCAAGGACTGGTCGAGCAGCAACCGCGTTCCAGTGCCAGGGCTTCGGTTGACAAAACGCACGCCGTCCTTGAAAAGATCAGGCAAGCCCCGCAAGCCCAAAGGATTGCCCGGCGCCACCAGCAGACCTTGTTGGCGCGTGGCAAATCCAATCAGTTTGTGCTGGCCGATTTTGAGCAAGGGCTTGTAGGTGCGCGCCACCAGCGACTGCGCATGGGGCTGCCAAGGCGCATGAAAGCCCGCCACATGGCATCGTCCTTCGTTCAAAGCGCGAATCGCTTCCACACTGCCGCAAAAGCGCAAATCCAAATGCAAGGACTCGGCAGCGGCAGCCTCTCTGAGCAGCACCAAGGCGTCGTCATGGCTGGCATAAATGGGCAAGGCTTGGTGTGCAGGATCAAAGGCCAGGGCAAAGGTTTTTTCCAATTCGGCCTGCAGGGCACTGATCTGCGGCGCCAGCCGGGCCTGCGCCTGACGTTCGGCCCACAACAGCTTGTCGGCAAAACCCGTCAAGCGTGCCGACTGGCCTTTCTCCCAAACGATCAGCGCCTGGCCCATGCGCTGCTCCCAGCGCTTGAGCTCGCCCCAAAGATGGCGGTATGAGCAACCCAATGACTTGGCCGCCGCACTGATGGAGCCGGCATCGCGCACCGCTTGCAGCAAATCCATGAGCGGATTGCGCAAGGGGCTGTAACGGTTGCGCAGCGATGGGCTTTCATGCGCTTGCAAGTCGTAGGAAAGATCGATGTGCTGCATGTCCCCAGTTTGCCCGAATGCGCGGTCGCAAGTGAGAGGCTGAAAAAACAAAAGGCCCCGAAGGGCCTTTTGCGATGCAGTCAAACGCAGCTGGATTACAGCTTGGCCGATTGCATGTAGTTGTCGAAGCGCGCTTCGGTGAAACGGAACCACTGGTTGGCTTCTTTGCGGAAACCGGAGTAGTCGGCATAGATCTTTTTCCAATTGGCGTTTTTCTCGCCAATTTCCGCGTACAAAGCCATCGACTGCTTGAAAGCTGCGTCCATCATGTCCTTAGGGAATGGGAACAGCTTGGCACCGCCGGCCACCAAAGTCTTCAAGGCTGCGGCGTTGCGGGCGTCGTAACGGGTTTGCATGTCGTTGTGGGCGTACACGGAAGCGGCTTCCACAATCGCCTTGTACTCGGCAGACAAGCTGTCCCAGGCCTTTTTGTTGATGTGCAGGTCCAGCTGAGGACCACCTTCCCACCAGCCTGGATAAGCGTAGTTATTGGCCACTTTGTAAAAGCCCAGCTTGAGGTCGTCATAAGGACCGACCCATTCGGCCGCATCGATGGTGCCTTTTTCCAGGGCTTGGTAAATCTCGCCACCGGGAATGTTTTGGGGCACGCCACCGATGCGCTCAACCACTTTGCCAGCGAAGCCGCCCACGCGGAACT
>CAMCNQ010000272.1 GCA_945875955.1 Limnohabitans sp. Rim8
CAAGGCGGCAACGTCAGCTTGGGAGTGGCGCTTTTACAAGCCCTTCGTGCAACTGGCCCTGGACAAAAAAATAAGCCTGCTTGCAGCCAATTTGTCCAATGCGGATGTGCGCAAAGTCATGACCCATGGTTTTTCGGCCGTGTTCAGCCCGCAAGCGATGGCTGCATACAAGCTCAACCAAATTCCCATTCAATTGCGCAAGGAACAAAACCAGGCCATCCAGGAGGGTCACTGCAACATGATGCCGGCCCAAGCCATTGGTCCTATGGTTCAGGGCCAAATTGCCCGCGATGTTTGGATGGCCAGCGTTGTCCATGCGGTTCAAAATCAAATGGTCATCCTCGTCGCTGGAAATGGCCATGTCAGAAAAGACGCCGGTGTCTATCAATGGCTGTCGCCCGATCACCGGGCTCGCACGCGCGTGGTTGGCTATGTTGAGCAAGCAGATCAAAGCAATGCCGATTGGTTTGACCAAACCCATGTGGTGACACCCTTTGAGCGGGAAGACCCTTGTCTGGTGTTCACCAAAAAACCAGTCAAAAAATAAGCTGAAATTTGCGGTTTACTGGTACGCCACAGTCCACACAGAAAAGCAAAAATGCACCCAACCGATTTCAAAGTTCTTTTAGTTTGCATGGGCAACATTTGCCGAAGTCCTACCGCAGAGGCTGTTTTTTCCAAGAAGTTGGCGGATCGAGACCTGTTGGGAAAGGTCAGGGTTGACTCAGCGGGAACACACAACTTTCACCCGAACGCGCCGCCCGATGAGCGCAGCCAGGCGCATGCGCTGAAAAGAGGCTACGACTTGTCCCCTCTGAGGGCCCGCGCCGTTGTTCAAAGTGACTTTGATGCGTTTGATTTGCTGTTGACCATGGACTGGGACAACCGGGCGCTCCTAGAGGAAATATGCCCCGCTCAGCATCTGCACAAAATACGGGGTTTGGCTGAATTTTTGCAAACATCGCAAGCCTCTGTGATTCCGGATCCCTACTTCGGTGGAGAACACGGGTTTGAACATGTGCTGGATTTGATCGAAGAAGCGACCGACGGCCTTCTCCAATTGACCGTTCAAAAGGTTCGAACATGAAGCAAGACAATGTGGCATTCATGGAGTTGCGGTATTACCAGCTCAAGACAGACATCGGCACTTATGGTCCCAACGAAACCAAACCGGATTTCCACCTGCTCGATTTGACTCTGGGTATTGCAGTCAATCAGGTGGTGATCAACCAGGATGGCATGGCGCATGTGTTTGACTACGATTCACTCATTTTGGACATCGATGGCATTGCCGGTGATGGTCACTATGAAACACAAGAACGACTGGTCACGCGCATTGCCTTGGCATGCGTCGCTTACCCGGCCATCACGACCCTAGAGATCGGTCTGAAAAAGTCGCCCGTTCGTTCTGGCAAAGGATCCCTTGGTGTTCGTTTGAAGCTGTCTGAACTTGCAACCGTGGAGCTTCGATCTCAGGCAGCCAAAGTGGCCCCTTGAATTGCTTTGACCTGGGCATGCCTGGTGGAACCCGGCCATGGATGGTCTTTGCGCCCTTAAGGGCATGCAATGCCACTAAGCTCATGAACTTTAAAGGATGGCGAAATGTTGGATGCTTTCTTGTCAATGGCAAGCTTTTTGGTCGTTGCTTGGCTGTTCGGCGGCATGCTGTTTTTTTCGGCAGGATTTGCGGCTTTCTTGTTCAAGTATTTGCCTCCAGCACAGGCGCGCATGCTGATCAGAAAAGCATTCCCACCGTTTTACCTGTTCGTGATGGGTTCTTCGGCTTTGGCCACGGTCTTGTCTTGGCGTTCGGATTCATTCACCGCAGCATTGATGGCTTTCGTGATGTTGACCACGGTGGCCGCCAGGCAAGGCTTGATGCCCGCGATCAACCGAGCCACAGATTTGGGCCTGAAAAAACGCTTCTTGTGGTTACACGGATTTTCCGTTTTTCTGAGCTTGGGTCACATTGTTCTGGCGGCTGTGGCCTTGGTTCACATGCGCGGTTAACGGCCAATTGACAGGGCATAACTGCCAGTGGCTCAAGGACGAATCAAGCGTTTGCAGTCTGCAGCGCGCCTGCAAACACAGCAAGTCAAAGTTGCCGATTTGGCAGTCTGCGCACTTTGTGATCGACCGATTCCGCCAGCTTTGCGAGATGCGCACCATTTGACGCCAAAGTCACGCGGTGGTGCCATCACGGTTTTCATGCACCGTGCGTGCCACAAGCAAATTCATGCCTTGTTCACAGAAACCGAGTTGGCCAAACACTACTCAAGCCCACAGGCGCTGCGGGAGCATTTGGAACTGGCAAGATTCATCAACTGGGTCAAAGACAAGCCAAACGACTTCAATCCGCCGACCCGGCGCAGCCGCAACAAAAGTCATCTTTAATTCAACAGAAAACGGGCCATGACTTGATTTTTTCTAATTTCTTTCGCCTCATTTTTTTACAAAATAAATTATAAAAATATATTCTTTGAACAGCTTGCTCGATTCATGCAAAAACGCCAGCGTGCCCCGCATGATGGCCATCATGGTGGGCGCAATCCTTTTTCTTGCAATACCCATTTGAGCCCATGCATTGAAAATCAGCGAACGCCAGACCCGTTTGGTACTATTCAAAACAAACCACCCACGCAGGAGATTTCGATGTCAATAAAACGCATCATTGACGTGACCGAAAAGTGTTTTCTGGTCATCATTGCCCTTTTTACGGTCGGAGCCATGCTGCAAGAGGTCATGGTGCTGATCGCGCAGCGCAGCGTGGCCCTGAAAGACCTGTTGTTGATGTTCATTTATGCGGAAGTTTTGGGCATGCTTGGCGCGTTTTACAGCAGCCACCGAATTCCAATCACCATCCCTTTGGTCATTGCCATGACGGCATTGAGCCGACTGATCATCCTTCAAGGCAAAGACGGTGATCCTTCAATACTTTTGTATGAAAGTGGCTCTATTTTGCTGATTGCGGTGGCTTGCTGGGTGATCAGCAATTTGCAAGACCGCGACTGACTGAAAGCATTTTCAAAGAGTTTATTTTTGCCTGCAAAAAATCGCCAGGCATATGCGAAAATTAATCCCAATCGGTATTTATATTCTCAATAGGCATTCCCATGACCAGTGTAAAAACATGCTTGGCTCAAAAGCCCCAACCCGTCGTCACCATCAGTGTCAGGCCCGATGAAAAAGTGGTCGTGGCCCTGCAACTCATGCGGGACAACCGAGTGCGGGCGATCTTGGTCATCGAGGACGACAAGTTGAAGGGCATACTCACACAGGGCGACTGTGCCATCAAGGTGCTGTTGCCCGGCCTTGATGCCAAGCAAGTGATGGTCCAGGAGGTCATGACCGTCAATCCGATCACGGTCAAGCTTGATGACCCCATCGAGGCATGCACGGGCTTGATGGCCTCTCGCAACTTTCGCCATCTGCCTGTCGTTGAAGCTGGGCGAGTCGTTGGTGTGATATCGATTGGTGATGTCGTCAAGGACAGCATCCGCCAAATGGGCCAGCAAATCGGTTTTTTAGAGACCTATATCAAGGGCCACAGCGCCGAAATTTCCTGAGCGCACGCAAGCCTATGGGCTTGCATCTGTGCAAGCAAAAGTGGGACGCTGCCTGGTCGGTCAAAGTCGGCCAAACGGCTTCGATTTACGCAAGCGGTGTCAGGCTGTCTCCGACCAGCTCAAGATAGACATCGTCCAAAGTCACCGCTTGCACGCTGACCGCGCTGACCTGAGTACCGTCTAAAGCCTCAATGATTGCGCGCAGGCTGACATCTTGCGGGAGCAAAAGACGCATCTGATCGGCGTGTTGGCGAACGGGCCAACCGAGTTCAAGCGCGCGTTGAATCACCGCCTCGTTGTTTTCAGACTTCACCTTGGCCACAGTTTGGCCGGGTACGCGGGTCAACAATTCGGGCACGCTGCCCTCGGCCACGACTTTGCCGCTGCGCATCAGTGCAACCCGGCTGCACAGCCGCTCAGCTTCTGCCAGGTGGTGACTTGTCAACAAAATCGTTGTGCCGCTGTCACGCAAGCCCTCAATTAAGCGCCAAATGTCCATTCGCGCTTTCAAATCCACTGCCGCTGTGGGCTCGTCCAGCACCAGCAACTTGGGCCGGTGTATCAAGGAAACGGCCAGATGCAGCCGTTGTCGCCAGCCCCCTGAGAGCTGACCGACTCGGGTCGTGGCGAAATTCTCAAGTTCAAAACTGTGCATCAGCTCCGCGACGCGTTGATGGCGATCCTTTTCAGCAAGGCCATACAAGCGGGCAAAAAAGTGCAGGTTTTCAGCCGGAAACAAATCGGGGTACAAGGCACAGTGCTGGGTGCACACGCCGACCATCTCGCGTGCGCGGTAATCGAGTTCATTCAATGGCTGGCCCATCAAGCGCACCTGCCCAGCATCCCACGCAAGCAACTT
>CAMCNQ010000273.1 GCA_945875955.1 Limnohabitans sp. Rim8
TGGGTTAAGCGCGTAAACGGGCCGACACTTTTTCACTCAGATGCATCAGCACCGCGGCCATGGCCTGGTCGATTTGGGCATCGGTCAGGCTCGATTCCTCGCTTTGCAGCGTTAACCTGACGGCCAAACTTTTCTCTCCGGCAGCCAAACCACCGTTGTTCTCCAGCTTGGGGCGGTAAATGTCAAACAACACCGCATCGCGCAGCAAGCCCTGTGTGGGTGCTGCATGGATGGCTTCCATCAACTGCGCATGGCCGATGTCTTCGCTCACGATCACAGCCAAGTCACGCTCGACCGATTGGTGCTTGGGCACGAGACGGGCCATGGGCACAGAACGCTGACTCACCGCGTCCAAAGACAACTCAAAGAACACAGGCGCACTGGGCAGGTCCCAGGCTTGCCGCCAACGGGGGTGCAACTCGCCCACATGGCCAATCACGGCTCCGCCGAGCAAGACCTGGGCCGATCGACCGGGGTGCATGGCGGGGTGGTCTGCGGCCACAAATACAGCCTTGCGAGGAGCCAGCAGCTTTTCCACATCGGATTTGACGTCGTAAAAATCCACAGCTTTGGATTTGCCCTGCCAGCCCAGGGGCTCAAGTGGCCCCCAGGCCATGCCCGAAACGCGCATGGGCTGGTCAAAACCCGCCACGGTGGTGTCCGTGCTTTGGATGGCCGCATTGCGCAAGAAAACTCGGCCCAATTCAAACACCCGCACACGATCGGCTTTGCGGTCGGCGTTGAACTTGACCACCTGCAAGAGAGAGCCGATCAAGCTCGAACGCATCACGCTCATCTGGCTGGCAATCGGGTTGAGCAGGCGTATGGGGTTGGCATTGCCAGCGAGATCGGCTTCCCAAGCCGCGTCGACAAAGCTGTAATTGATCGTCTCTTGGTAACCCAAAGCGGCAATGGCGCGACGCACAACCCCAGGACCGCGCTCAGACTCTGGCCTGACTGTGGCGGTGATGGGGGCCAAGGGCGCTGTGGTGGGCAAGTTGTTGTAGCCCACCATGCGGGCAACCTCTTCGATCAGGTCTTCTTCAATCTGCAAATCAAAGCGGTAGCTGGGCGGTGTCACCGTCACGCTGCCTTCACCCTCTGTGACATGCAAGCCCAGGCCGCGCAAGGCATCTGCACATTGCTGCTGGGTCAAAGGCATGCCCATCACTTTGACCGCACGCGCCACGCGCAACGTGACCGGTGTTCGGCTCGGCAAATTGAGAACTTGGTCGTCCATGGGGCCCACCTGGGTGTCAGGCGTGCCGCAAATGTCCAACACCAATTGGGTGATGCGATCGATGTGCTCCACCGTCAACTGCGGGTCCACGCCGCGTTCAAAGCGGTGGCCGGCATCGGTCGAGAAATTAAATCGCCGTGAACGGCCAGCAATCGCTGCAGGCCACCAAAAAGCCGCTTCGATGTAAATGTTTTGGGTGCTGTCCGTGACGGACGTGGCGTCGCCGCCCATGATGCCGGCCAAAGACTCAACCTCTGCGTCATCGGCGATCACGCCAACCTTGTCATCCACGCTGACGGTGTTGCCGTTGAGCAGCTTCAAGGTTTCGCCGGCGCGTCCCCAGCGCACTTGCAGGCCACCATGTATTTTGTCGAGGTCAAAGATGTGTGAGGGGCGGCCGAACTCGAACATCACGTAGTTGGAGATGTCCACCAGAGGGCTGACGCTGCGTTGACCGCAACGCGCCAACCGTTCCACCATCCATTTGGGTGTCTGCGCTTGGGTGTTGACGCCTTTGACCACACGGCCGCTGAAGCGACCGCAAAGCTCAGTGGCCTGCACATTCACGGCCAACTTGTCGTTAATTTGCGCAGTTACCGCTGGGAACGAGGGAACTTGCAGAGGGGCCCCCGTCAACGCAGAGACTTCACGGGCGATGCCATACACACTCAGGCAATGCGCCAAATTGGGCGTGAGCTTGAGCGTCATCAAAGTGTCGTCCAAGTTCAGGTACTGGCGAATGTCCTGTCCCAATGGCGCGTCTGAGGGCAGTTCCAAAAGGCCAGCATGGTCATCGGCTATTTTCAGTTCTTTGGCAGAGCACAACATGCCCTGGCTTTCCACGCCTCGCAACTTGCCCACTTTGATAAAAAATGGCTGGCCATCATCACCCGGGGGCAACTGGGCCCCCACCAAGGCGCAAGGCACACGAATGCCCACGCGCGCATTGGGCGCACCACACACGATGTTGAGCCAACTGCCCTGCCCCACATCGACTTGACACACGCGCAGACGATCGGCATTGGGGTGCTGAACCGCTTCTTTGATTTCACCCACCACGATCCTCGTAAAAGGCGGGGCCACCGGCTCGAGTTCTTCCACTTCAAGACCGGCCATGGTCAGTGCATCGGCCAGTTGCGCGGTCGTCAATGGGGGGTTGCAAAACTCGCGCAACCAAGATTCAGGAAATTGCATACAGAGGACTCACTTCAATTCGCAGCAGGGCACACGCCCAGCAGCAGGCCTTCAGACATTACTGGAACTGGCTCAGAAAACGCACATCGCCGTCAAAAAACAGGCGCAAATCATTGACCCCGTAGCGCAGCATGGTGAAACGGTCCATGCCCATGCCAAAGGCAAAACCAATAAATTGCTCAGGGTTCAGGCCCATGTTGCGCACCACGCTGGGGTGGACTTGGCCTGAGCCACCCACCTCGAGCCAACGCCCGGCCAAGGGGCCATTTTGGAACTGGATGTCAATTTCGGCGCTGGGCTCGGTGAATGGGAAAAAACTGGGGCGAAAACGCAGCACCAGGTCATTGGTTTCAAAGAAGGCGCGGCAAAAATCGGTGACCACCACCTTGAGGTCTTTGAAACTGACGTTTTCCCCAATCCACAAACCTTCACACTGATGAAACATGGGCGAGTGTGTGGCATCGCTGTCAACACGGTAAGTGCGTCCCGGTGCAATCACGCGGATCTCGGGCATGCCTTGACCAGCGGCTAGCAGGTGGCGATGGCGCTTGACGTGTTGCACAGCATGGCGAATTTGCATGGGGCTGGTGTGCGTGCGCAGCAGGTGACCGCCTTCTACATAAAAGGTGTCGTGCATGGAGCGTGCAGGATGGTCTTCAGGCGTGTTCAAGGCCGTGAAGTTGAACCAATCGGTTTCAATTTCTGGGCCCTGAGCCACTTCAAAACCCATGGAGCCAAAAATCTGTTCGACCCGCTCCAAAGTCAGCGAAACGGGGTGCAAGCCCCCCAAATTGGCCGAGCGACCGGGCAAACCCACATCCAAGGCTTCGGCTTTGAGTTGGGCTTGCAACTCGGCGTCGGCCAGAGCCTGACGGCGCCCAGTGAGGGCCGCCTCTATAGCCTGTTTGGCCAAGTTGATGGCCGCACCACGGGTTTTCTTGTCTTCTGCGCTGAGGGCGGCCATGCCCTTCATTAACTCGGTGATCCGACCGGCTTTGCCCAGAAATTGGGCCTTGGCGTTTTCAAGGTCAGCAGGTGTCAGTGCCTGCAAAAAACTCTGGCGGGCAGATTCAACCAGGGTGTCCAACTCGTTCATGGTGAAGATTCAGTAGTTGACAAAGTAAAAAAGGGATTGAAGCTTTTGTGAGCCTCAATCCCTTTGATCGAGTGCGTGGCACAAACCCGAAGGTCCGTGCCACTCGTGAGCTCAAGCGGCGGCCAAAGTGGCTTTGACTTGGTTCACGATGCCAGCGAATGCGGCCTTGTCGTGCACGGCGATATCCGCCAGCATCTTACGGTCGATTTCGATGGCCGCCTTCTTCAGGCCGTTGGCAAACTGGCTGTAGGTCAGACCGCATTCACGCGCAGCGGCGTTGATACGGGCAATCCACAACTGACGGAACACACGCTTTTTCGTGCGGCGGTCACGGTAGGCGTATTGGCCCGCCTTCATTACCGCTTGTTTGGCGATGCGAAAGACATTGCCGCGGCGACCGCGGAAACCTTTTGCAAGGGCCAGGACTTTCTTGTGACGGGCGCGTGCCGTTACACCACGTTTAACGCGAGGCATATTTATTCTCCTTGGTCGTCAGTGAATTACAGGCCAGCCATGGGCAGCATCTGTGCCATGTGACCCATATTGGTCTCATGAACAGCAACTGACCCGCGAAGGTGGCGTTTGTTCTTGGTGGTCTTCTTGGTCAAAATGTGACGTTTGAAGGCTTGGCCGCGTTTAACGGTTCCACCGGGACGAACACGGAAGCGCTTTTTTGCACTGCTTTTGGTCTTCATCTTGGGCATGTTAATGATCCTTTAATTGTGCTCGTGAGGCTTCTGCAAAAACTTTGCAGCCTTGTTGGCCCCGAGCCACTTTTAACAAAAGCCCCCCGAAAGGGGCTCTTGATTCGACCCACCCGAAAGTGGATCAAATGCTGATCAAACC
>CAMCNQ010000274.1 GCA_945875955.1 Limnohabitans sp. Rim8
TGGGCTTCATTGCCAAAAGCCATGATGACCGGTGCCACCATCACGGGGCCAAACGGCACCACGCGGGGTGCGCCAGCGAGTGCGCATTCTTCTTCAAACAAATGCTTTTGCACCGCGCCCCAGCCGGGCCCGCCAAATTGCGCAGGCCAGCCCCAACCCAGCCAGCCTTTTTTGCCCAAAATTTGGGCCCAGCGTTGCATGTCATCGCGGGTCAGGCGCATGGCGTTGTGCACTTTGTGCGAAAGATCAGCGGGCAAGTTGCCCTTGACCCAGGTGCGAATTTCGTCGCGAAATGCGAGTTCTTCAGGGGTAAATGCCAAATCCATGGGGAATTTTCTCCGGTGGGTGCCTGCTTGGTTGAGCCAAGCCATCAAAAAAACAAACGGTCGTGCTTTTTATCATGCCAGCACCTTGAAAGCTTGTCTTGGGTGTGACAAAAACCGTTCATCTGTTGGCTGCGGGGATAATTCGGGGCTTCATGAAAAACATCGTCATCTTGATTTCCGGCGCGGGCTCGAACATGGCCGCCATCGTGCGCGCCGCTGAGCAAGGGCGTTGGGCCGAGCGGCGGCAGGTCCGTGTGGCCGCTGTGCTCAGCAGCAAAGAAGCCGCCGCGGGCCTGGCCTTGGCCCAATCAAGCGGCATTGCAACAGGCGTGCTGGAGCCCAAGGCCTTTGACAGCCGCGAAGCCTTTGACGCGGCCTTGATGGCCAAGGTCGATGCTTTTTCGCCGGACTTGGTGGTGCTGGCCGGTTTCATGCGCATCTTGACCCCTGCCTTTGTGGCCCATTACGCGGGGCGGTTGATCAACATCCACCCGTCTTTGTTGCCCGCTTTTGCGGGGCTCAACACCCACCAGCGGGCCATCGATGCGGGCTGCCGTTTTGCCGGAGCCACGGTGCACCAGGTCACGGCTGAGTTGGACCAGGGCCGTATCTTGGCCCAGGCGGTGGTGCCCATTCTGCCGGGCGACACCGCGCACAGCCTGGGCGCGCGGGTGTTGAGCCAAGAGCACCTGATTTACCCCCGGGCGGTGGTCGATTTTTTAGACGCAATCGCCTGAGGCCCTGGCTGGGCGCTGTCCTCAATCGCCAATGCGGGTAAAGCGCGGCTGGACTTGGCCATTGAACAGGGCCACCTCGGCAAACATGGCCGCAGGGCGCACCCACAGGCCTTGCTCACCGTACAGCGCTTGGTACAGCGTCATGGGCTGCAGGTCTTCGCTGTGGCGCACGGTGCCCAGCACCCGGTAGCGGCCACCCTTGTAGTGTTGGTACAGGCCCTTGGGGGTTTCGATCATGGGGGGCAGCGGCTCGGACATGGGTGCTTTCTGAATGGCAGGGTTTTGAATGGGGGCTGGGGTGGGACAATACACGGCTATGCATCCAAAAGCCCTTTTAGACGCCTGCGCCGATTTGGTCAGGCTGGTTCTCCAATTTGAACACCCTGCCGACGCGGTCGTGTCGCGCTACTTTCGTGAGCACCGGTCATTGGGTCCGCGAGAGCGGGCCACGCTGGCAGAAACCGCTTTTGCTGTGTTGCGCAAAAAACTGCTGTTTGAGCAATTGGCCCGCTCCGGCTCGGGGGGCAAAGAGCGCAAGCTGGCGATTTTGGGGTTTTTTGGCCCCCGCGACTTTCTGCTTGCCGCCCTGAACGACACCGAAAAACAATGGCTGGCCACTTGTGACGGCATCCCCGCCGACGCCTTGATGGCGCCGCACCGGCACAACCTGCCCGAGTGGATGGCGCAGGCCCTGCAAGCCCAATTGGGCGACGATTTCTGGGCCTTGGCCGAGCACTTGCAGCAGCCTGGCACGCTGGATGTGCGGGTCAACATGCTGCAAGCCAAGCGCCAAGACATTCAAAAGGAGTTGGCCCAAGCGGGCATTGCTTCTGAGCCCACCCCGTATTCCCCTTGGGGCCTGCGTTTGCAGGGCAAACCCGCTTTGCAAAAAACCGATGCCTTCACACGCGGGGCCATCGAGGTGCAAGACGAGGGCTCGCAATTGCTGGCCTTGTTGGTCGATGCCCACCGCGGCGAAATGGTGGTGGACTTTTGCGCCGGTGCCGGTGGCAAGACGCTGGCGCTGGGTGCATCCATGCGCAGCACTGGGCGCTTGTATGCGTTTGATGTGTCTGGCCACCGCCTGGATGCATTCAAGCCCCGCATGGCGCGCAGCGGTTTGTCCAATGTGCACCCGGCGGCCATCGCCCATGAGCGCGACGACAGGGTCAAACGCCTGGCGGGCAAAATCGACCGGGTATTGGTGGATGCACCCTGCTCGGGTTTGGGCACTTTGCGGCGCAACCCCGATTTGAAGTGGCGTCAAAAGCCCCAAGCGGTGGCTGAGCTGACACAAAAGCAGCAAGCCATCTTGCAAAGCGCCTCGCGCATGGTCAAGTCGGGAGGCCGTTTGGTGTATGCCACTTGCAGTGTTTTGCCCGAAGAAAACGAAATGATTGCGCAAGCCTTCAGCGCGGCCAACCCGGACTTTGTGGCTTTGAACGTGGCCCAAGAACTTGAGCGCCTGAAGGTGCACAACGCCGCCAGTTTGTGCTCACCCAGTCCCACTCCACAGGACGGTGAAGAACCTCAATCCGGTGGGGCCTTTTTGCGTTTGTGGCCGCACCGCCATGCGACAGACGGGTTTTTTGCGGCCGCATGGGTTAAAAAGTAATTCCATTGGCCTCATTCGTTTTGAAACCCATAGAAACTGCTGTCCTTATGGGTTCAGAAAACTTAAAATCAACATGATGCCTGCTACCCAGGCTCTCCTAGAAAGACAAATGCATGTTGTTGCCTGATTCGGCTTTTTTTGACGCCTTGGTCCAATGGATGGGGCATGGTTTGTTTGACCTCGCTTGGTGGCAAATGGTGTTGATCACCTTGGCCCTGACCCACGTCACCATTGCCAGCGTCACGATTTTCCTGCACCGCCACCAAGCCCACCGCGCCTTGGATTTGCACGCCATTCCCTCGCACTTCTTTCGCTTGTGGCTGTGGCTGACCACAGGCCAGGTCACCAAAGAATGGGCCGCCATCCACCGCAAGCACCACGCCAAGTGCGAGCAAGCCGAAGACCCGCACAGCCCACATGTGCACGGCATCAAAACCGTTTTGTTCTCGGGCGCAGAGCTGTACCGCAAAGAGTCCAAGAACCTGGAGACCCTCAAGCGCTATGGTCATGGCACGCCAGACGACTGGATTGAGCGCCATTTGTACACCCGCTTTTCGTGGCAGGGCGTGGGCTTGATGCTGATTGTTGACGTGGCCCTTTTTGGCTTTTTGGGCCTGACCGTGTGGGCGGTGCAAATGGCTTGGATCCCGATCACGGCCGCAGGCATCATCAATGGCGCAGCCCACTACTGGGGTTATCGCAACTTTGAGGCGCACGACGCCAGCACCAACATCTCGCCTTGGGGCATCTTGATTGGCGGTGAGGAGTTGCACAACAACCACCACACCTACCCCACGTCGGCCAAGTTGTCGGTCAAGCCCTATGAGTTTGACATTGGCTGGATGTACATCCGCCTGTTGGAGCGCATGGGCTTGGCAACAGTCAAGAAAACGCCCCCCCGCTTGGCATATGGCGACATTCGCCCTGTGGCCGATGAAAAGACCCTGGAGGCCTTGATCGCCAACCGCTACGAAGTGATGGCCGGTTATGCCCGCAATGTGCGCACCGTGATGCAGCAAGAAGCAGGAAAACTCAAGTTCGATGCCACCGTGTTGCAGGCGGCCCAGCGTTGGTTGCACCGCGATGCGGCCAAGGTGCCGGCATCGGCTCAAGACCAGCTCAAGCAAGTCCGTGCGGCCAGCCCTGTGCTGGACAAAATGGTGCAAATGCGCGAAGAGCTCAGCCAGATTTGGCTCAACACCTCGCACTCGCGCGAGCAATTGGCTTCAGATTTGCAAGCTTGGTGCCGTCGCGCTGAAGAAAGCGGCATTGCGGCTTTGCGCGACTTCTCTGTCAATTTGCGGGCCGTTCGCCATTCGGGCTTTTGACCGGGCTTGGCGTTCATCCCAACAGGGCCTGCGGGCCCTGTTTGCTTTTGAGCGTTTGGAGAATGTGGCCCAGCGCGGCCTTTCATGCCATCTTTGGGCTGCACCGATGAAAGCCGGGTGGCAGGGCGCCTCAGGCGGGCTTGCAAAGCCGTTGTCTGGCCAGCAACGGACCGTTGGAGAGGATTTGCCGAGCCGGCCTGCAGGGCCTGCGACCAAAGCCATATTGGCGGCGCAGGGCCCATGAAAAAACCCGCTTGAAGGCGGGTTTTTTGGGGTCAGGATCAGGTCGAATCACTTCAACTTGATTTCCTTGTATTGAACGTGCTTGCGAGCTTTGGGGTCGAACTTCATGATCGACATTTTCTCGGGC
>CAMCNQ010000275.1 GCA_945875955.1 Limnohabitans sp. Rim8
AAGTACTTGATTCATCAAGTGTTTCAAGCGCAAGCAAGCGGCCAACTGCCGGGTTCAGGTTCAATGGGCCTTTGCGCTTTCCTGCAAAGCCACCGTCAAGGCGTTTTGATCGGGCATTTGCAGCCGCTCGCCCTGAAAATAAAGCTCGACTTGAGCAGCATGCTCAAAATACAAACGCCAAGGTGCCAAACCATAGACGCTTTTGGCGGCTTGGGCAGGAAGTGACAGCAAGGTGGTCTTGCCTGACCCATCTTGCACGCAAACCGAGCCTGACTTTTGGGCCACGATGTAGACCATGTCACCGGGCTTGGTCGGAATTTTGGGCGTGAGGGTAGGACCCTGCAACGATTGCTGACAAAGTGCGGATGCTGGCTTGAATTCGGATGCTGTGACCGTTTCAGGCAGTTCAACAGAGGCCACGGTGAATGCAGAAGCAGAAGCAGAAGCTGAAGCAGAAGCAGAAGCAGAAGCAGGAGAAGATGATGATTCCGCTGTATTGGCGCTGGCCGCAATGGGTGCGGCACCATCTGTGAGCGACGGTTTTTTAGCCGTTGGATCGTCAGAAAACTGCAGCGTTTTCTGCAAATCGGGCAACACCGACTCCGAAGCTTGCTGTTTGTCCACCGAACTCAAAGCCAGGATGCCAGTGACCAAAACCGCCGTGGCACCCACCATCTGCTTCATCCGCCAAGGGGCTTTGAATTGAATTTTGTCAGCCGGTTTTTGCAAATCAATCAAGCCATCCACCAACGAGGCTTGTTCTTGAACAGAGGAAGATTCTGGAGTCAGCATGGCGATCGTATTGACCACTTGGTCTGGATCGCCACCCAGCACCTGGGCAACCTTGCGTGCCGCGTTTTCCTTGATCGCTCGGGAGTAAAAGCACGAATCGCCACCCTCCTCCAATTGCCGTATTTGACTGATCGACAAGTTCGCTTGTCGGGCCACAATGCTGACATCGAGCTGTTTGGCCAAGCGCCACTGGCGAAGCAAATCGGCTTGAATAGAGTCCGGCATAGAGAAATTCTCTTTTGATGAATAAACAACCTCTATTGTGTTACTTTTTTTGAATTTTTTAGCCCATAAAACATCTCAATAAACACAATTTATGCCATTTTTTAATCCAAATCCGGCAGCTGGGCACGGCCGAGGGGCTGACGAAGCAGCTCTCTGGCCAGGCGCGAGTGCCCGACGGACTGCCTGTCCGGTGGGTGAGAGCAACAACGCCACAGGCCTGCAGCGTCAGACTTGCGGTCGTAAAGCGCTTGACCCATAAGGTGAAGACCGCCGTGGTCGCAATTGTTTGATTCATCAAATGTTTAAAGCGCAAGCAAGCTGCCAACTGCCGGATTAAGGCTTAATCAGTAAAAAATCATTTTAAAAACAAAAAAGCCGCAAGCGATTGCGGCTTTTTTGTCTTGAGCAGGGGTCCGTTTTAAAAGATCAGCTTCACGCCCGTTTTGCTTTGCAACAACTCAGGCGTCACACCCGGAGCCAGTTCAAGCACCTTGAGGCCCGCATCGGTGACATCCATCACCGCCAAATCGGTGATGATGCGGTCAACCACGCCCACCCCGGTCAGGGGCAAGCTGCATTCGGGCAAGATCTTCAAATCTTCGCTGCCGTCTTTCTTTTTGGCCACGTGCTCCATCAAAATGATCACACGTTTGACACCGGCCACCAAGTCCATGGCACCGCCCATGCCCTTGACCATCTTGCCCGGAATCATCCAGTTGGCCAAGTCTCCTTTTTCACTGACTTGCATGGCCCCCAAAATCGACAAATTGATCTTGCCGCCACGGATCATGGCAAAGGACAGGTCGCTGCCAAAGATCGAAGAGCCTTTGATGGTGGTCACGGTCTGTTTGCCCGCATTGATCAAGTCGGCATCGACCTCGTCTTCGATGGGAAACGGGCCTATGCCCAGCATGCCATTTTCGCTTTGCAGCCACACCTCTTTGTCAGCCGGCACGAAGTTGGCAACCAATGTGGGGATGCCAATGCCCAAGTTCACATAAAACCCATCTTCCAGTTCGTGCGCCGCACGAGCGGCCATTTGGTCTTGATTCCAGCTCATATCAAACTCCTGTATTGGTGGTCGTGGCGGGCATCAAACGCCCGCCTTTTCTGTGATTGTGCGTTTTTCGATGCGCTTTTCAGGGTGGGCATTCAAGACGATGCGGTGCACGTAAATGCCGGGCAAATGCACGCTGTCAGGTTGCATCTCCCCCGTCTCAACGATTTCTTCGACTTCAACCACACAAATTTTTCCGGCCATGGCCACGGCGGGGTTGAAGTTGCGAGCGGTGTAGCGAAACTGCAAGTTGCCCGACTTGTCGGCACGCCAAGCCTTGACCAAGGAGACATCCGGCACCAAAGCGAGCTCCATGACATAAGTTTCGCCATCGAATTGCCGCAACTCTTTGCCCTCAGCGACCATGGTGCCCACGCCGGTCTTGGTGAAAAAGGCAGGAATACCCGCCCCGCCCGCACGCAGTTTTTCGGCCAAGGTGCCCTGTGGCGTGAACTCCAAAGCCAGTTCACCCGCGAGGTATTGGCGCTCAAACTCTTTGTTCTCCCCTACATAAGAGGAAATCATCTTCTTGATTTGGCGCGTTTGCAGCAACTTGCCCAAACCGAAATCGTCCACACCTGCGTTGTTGGAAATGGCCGTCAAATTTTGCACCTGGCTGTCGCGCAGCGCGTCTATCAGCGCTTCGGGAATGCCACACAGGCCAAAGCCACCAACCGCAATGAGTTGGCCGTCAGACACGATGCCTTGCAAAGCATCTGCTGCGGAAGGATAAATCTTGTTCACACCGGTCTCCAAAGAATGAGGAAAGCTGTACGATACTACTTATTGGACTACGTACTTCTTCTTACTGTCCTTTCCTCGCCCCCCAAAACCACTGGTGCCTGCCAAGCATCGGTGTTTTTAAACCAGTTGCAAACCAGCCCTTTTTAATAAACCAAACCACGGCGCATGGCTGAGGACATCGATTACCGTCTGGCTTTTGATCTGGCCCCGATCGGCATGGTGCTCTCGCGTAACCGCGCCATCGTCGACTGCAACTTGCAACTTTGCGACATGTTTGGGGCCAACCGCACCCGGTTGATCGGTCAAAGTTTTCAGCTGCTTTACCCCAGTGCCGACGAATACGAACGGACGGGTCAACGCATTGTGCCGATTTTGAACGCCAAGGGCGTTTACGCCGATGACCGCGTGATGAAACGGGTGGACGGCCGCCTCAAAGGCGAGACCTTTTGGTGCCATGTCACAGGTCGCGCACTCAACCGCGCCAACCCCCACGAAGCGGGCATATGGACTTTTGAAGACCTGTCTGCGCGCAAGCCCGTGAAAGCAGAGCTGACCGGCAGAGAGCGCGAAGTCGCAGCCCACCTGATGGACGGTTTGACCAGCAAGGAAATCGGCAAAGCTCTGGGCATCAGCCACCGCACAGTAGAGATTTACAGGGTCAAACTCATGCGCAAATACCAAGCATCGGGTGCGGCGGATTTGATCCAACGGCTGGTGCGAGGTTGAGTAACCTGAAAAGTTTGGGTGCTTGCGCGGATTTGAAAGGCTTTGGCCCATCCTCCATTCGCCGCAACAACCTGACCCTCAGCCAAGGGCATTCAGCCCAAGTCGCGCAAGGGATGGGCGTGGGCAGGCCAAGGGCTGACAAAAAATGCCGCCACTTCCTGGGCATCCACATCTTCTGCACGCGCAGGCTGCCATTGGGGGCTGTGGTCTTTGTCAATCACCAGTGCCCGTATGCCTTCCACGGTTTCACTTCGGGCGGCATCTCTGAGTGCAAAACAGTGCCTGACCAGATCACGCTCCATTCGCAGGTCTTCGGCCAGGCCCAAGGCCCTGGCTCGTCGAATTTGTTCAAGCACCACATGCAACATCAATGGAGAGCGGGTTCTGAGGGTTTTGGCGGTTTTTTGCGACCATTCATCGGTGGCGGTTTCCAAACCTTGCAAAATGTCCAGCACCGAGGCTTGCGCAAAGGCCGCGTCGATTTCCGCCCGATGGGCCAGTGCTGTCGCTTGGGGGCGCTCGAATTGGGAGGCTACCCAACGCTCCACGGCTTGGCCATTCTCAAACGGTGTTTCCATCAGCGTCTGCCAAAGATGAGGCAATTGACCTGCGGCGATGCAACCATCGGCCAGTCCCGCAAGCACCGCCTCTTCGCCTTGCAAAAGATGTCCGGTCAGGCCCAGGTATTCGCCCAAATGGCCGGGGCAACGGCTCAGAAAATAGCCGCCCCCCACATCGGGAAACAAGCCAATATGGGTCTCTGGCATGGCCATTTTGCTGCGCTCGGTGACCACACGCACACTGGCGCCTTG
>CAMCNQ010000276.1 GCA_945875955.1 Limnohabitans sp. Rim8
GCATCGGGCGCTTCGCTGCGGGGGTTGTCGCTGGTCAAGACCACATGGTCGGCTGCGGCCTCGGCTGCTCTGGCCATCAAGGGGCGCTTGCTGGCATCGCGGTCGCCGCCGCAACCCAGAACACACCACAATTGGCCACCGCGCAATGCCGCTTGCGAACGCAAAGCCGCCAGCGCGTGTGAGACCGCATCGGGCGTGTGCGCATAGTCCACCACCACCCAAGGCAGATTTTGGCTTGTCTGCGGTGCAGCCACGCGCTGCATTCTGCCCGGCACTGCAGTCAAATGCCCGCAAGCCTGCACCGCTTGCGCAAGGCTAAGGCCCAGGGCTCGCAAAGCCCCGATCACGCCCAACAAATTGTCGATGTTGTAGTCGCCCATCAAGTCTGTGCGCAGCGTTTGAACGTCCTGGCCTTCGCGCACCTCGAAAGCAATGCCGTGCGGGTTGTCTATCTCACTCGCTTGCAAACGCGCCACGTTTTCACGCGAGCAGGTCCACACATCCATGCCGCTTTTGCACAGGCGCTTGGCCAACAAGGCGCCTTGCGCATCGTCGATGTTGATGACCGCCGCCTGCAAGCCGGGCCAAGCGAACAAGGCTTCTTTCGCAGCCCAATAGCGTTCCATGTCGCCGTGGTAGTCCAGATGGTCTTGGGTGAAATTGCTGAACACGGCCACGCGAATTTGCGTGCCATCCAAGCGGTGTTCGGCCAAGCCGATGGACGAGGCCTCAATGGCACAGTGCAGCACACCGTCGTCCACGAATTGCCGGTACTGCCGCTGCATCAACACCGGGTCGGGCGTGGTCATGCCGGTTGCCAAGAGCTGGGGCACCCGCCCCACGCCCAAGGTGCCCATCAAGCCACAAGCCCGCTGCAAAGCGGGCGAAGACAGGGCTTGCGCCAACCACCAGGCGATCGATGTTTTGCCATTGGTGCCGGTCACGGCCAGAACATTCATGGCCTGACTGGGGTTTTCATAATAGGCGGCGGCCACGCAACCGGTTTGCGCTTTCAAGTGGGGCATGACGGCCAACTGGCCCTTGGGTGTCGCGGCCGACTCCAAAACGGACTGCCACGCGGACAGTCCTTCTTCTTCGACCAAACAGGCACTCGCCCCCTGGGCCCAAGCCTGCGCCACATATTGCCGCCCGTCGGTGGCCGCACCGGGCCAGGCGATGAAGGCATCACCGGGCTTGACCGCTCGGCTGTCCGTGCGAAGCGCGCCCTTCACATGCGCACGCAACCACTGCGCAGCGTCTTGGGCCGTGTGCATGCGCTGCATCAA
Organism: Limnohabitans sp. Rim8; assembly: GCA_945875955.1. GTDB lineage: Bacteria > Pseudomonadota > Gammaproteobacteria > Burkholderiales > Burkholderiaceae_C > Limnohabitans_A. The sequence goes on from CAMCNQ010000276.1 coordinate 1,287, forward strand.
AACGACTCCTCCACCGCTTTGGTCACGGTTTGGGGCTTCACGGCCACGTCCGGTTGCACCCCCATCAAGCGCAAGCTTTGTTGCACCGTCTGGCTAAAGACCGGGGCGGCCACATCGCCGCCATAATATTTTCCATTGCTGGGCTCATCGATCATCACCGCCACAATGATGCGCGGTGCCTCTATCGGGGCCATGCCCACAAACACCCCCCGGTATTTTTTGCTGGCGTAGCCTTTGCCTTCTTGTTTGTGGGCCGTTCCGGTTTTGCCGCCCACAGAATAGCCAATGGTTTGCGCTTTGGGAGCTGTTCCACCGGGGCTTGTGGCCATGTTCAACATCTTGCGCATGGCTTTGGCATTGGTCTCGCTGATGACGCGCACACCCACTACAGGGCTTTGCGTTTTCATCAAGGTGGTGGGCAGCACTTCGCCATCGTGTGCAAAAACCGTGTAGGCCCGTGCCACCTGAATCAGACTGCCCGATACGCCATAGCCGTAACTCATGGTGGCCTGCTCGATCGGTCGCCAGGTTTTGTAAGGCCGCAGGCGGCCACTGACCACACCCGGGAAAGGCAGCTGGGGTTTTTGCCCAAAACCCACCTGGGCATACATTTCCCACATTTCGCGTGGCTGCAACTGCATCGCCATCTTGACTGTGCCCACGTTGCTGGATTTTTGGATCACCTCATTGACGCTCAACACCCCGTGGGGATGGGCATCGCTGATGGTGGAGCCGGTGATGGTGAGACGCCCGGGTGCGGTCTGAATCGGTGTTTCAGGTTTGACCAAGCCCTTTTCAAGCGCCAAGGCCACAACAAATGGCTTCATCGTCGAGCCCGGCTCGAAGGTGTCGGTCAATGCCCGATTGCGCAATTGCTCACCACTCAGGTTGACGCGTTTGTCGGGTGAATAGCTGGGGTAATTGGCCATGGCCAAAATCTCCCCCGACTGGGCATCCAAAACCACCACACTGCCTGCCTTGGCTTTGTTTTCCAGCACCGCTTCGCGCAGTTTTTGGTAGGCAAAAAACTGCACCTTGCTGTCTATGCTCAGCTGCAGGTCTTGACCATCTTCGGGCAGAACCGTCTCGCCCACCACTTCCACCACCCGACCCAAGCGGTCTTTGATCACACGGCGTGAGCCGGCTTTGCCTGCGAGTTGGTCTTGAAACACCAACTCCACGCCCTCTTGGCCCTTGTCTTCCACATTGGTAAAGCCCACGATGTGCGCGGCCGCTTCACCCTCCGGGTACAGGCGCTTGTACTCTTTGATGGCATAAACGCCCTTGATGTCGAGCGCCAGTATCTGCTGGGCCACAGGCTCATCAAGTTGTCTTTTCAACCAAACAAATGAGCGTTCAGGGTCCTTGATTTTTTTATCCAACTCGGCAGGGCTCATGTCCAGCAAGCGTGCCAATGCCCCCATTTTTTGCGGGTCGCGCTCGATGTCTTCCGGGTTGGCCCATATGCTGGGGGCTGGCACGCTGGACGCCAACAACATGCCATTGCGGTCCAACACCCGTCCGCGGTTGGCTGGCAAGGGAATGGTTCGCGCAAAACGCACTTCGCCTTGGCGAATGAAAAAATCATTCGCATACACCTGCACATAGGCCGCGCGCGCCACCAGTCCCATGAAGCCCAAGGCAATGGCCGCCACAATCAGCTTGCTGCGCCATATCGGTGTTTTGCTGGCCAGCAAAGGACTGGAAGAGAGCTGGACGCTGCGGCTCATGGGCGCGCCTCCTTGGGCACAGCGGCCGACTCTTTGATCGACACATATTGGGTGATGGCCGGGGATGCGGTGCGCATTTGCAATTGCTGGCGCGCCACCTTCTCCACCCGCAAGGGAGTCGCCTGCGTCCCCCGCTCCACCTGCAAACGGTCTTGCTCCACCTCCAAGCGCTTGGCTTCTTTATGGGCGGTCTCAAGCGACATGAACAAGCGACGCGTCTGGTATTGGCTGTGCACCACAAACAGGGCACTGCCTATCACCAACATCGACAACAGCAAGCTCAGGCGTGTCATGCGGGCACCTCGGTGCGCTCGGCCATGCGCATGATGGCGCTGCGAGAGCGGGGATTGCCGCGCACCTCGTTTTCACTGGGACGAATGCGGCCCAAGGTCTTTAAGCGCATCTGCACGGGTGCGGCAAAAGGCACGCGCCTGTCAACCACTTCTTTCGAATGCTTGGCCATGAATTGCTTGACGATGCGGTCTTCCAGCGAATGAAAGCTGATCACCACCAGTCGGCCCCCGGGAGCCAGCACAAGCAAGCTGGCGGCTAGCGCTTGTTCGAGCTCCTCAAGCTCTGCGTTGATGAAAATCCGAAAAGCCTGAAATGTCCGCGTTGCAGGGTTCTGGCCCGGCTCGCGGGTTTTGACCGTGTCAGCCACGAGCTGGGCCAAATCGGTGGTGGTTGAAATTGGGCCCCGCTCTTGTCGGCGAGCCACAAGCGCCTTTGCAATCTGAACAGCAAACCGTTCTTCGCCATAGTCACGTATCACCTCCGTGATGTGTTCGACCGATGCGGTCGCCAACCAAGCGGCCACGCTCTCTCCGCGCGTGGTGTCCATGCGCATGTCCAGCGGGCCTTCAAAACGAAAAGAAAAACCCCTCTCGGGGCTGTCAATTTGGGGAGAGCTGATGCCCAAGTCCATCAAGACACCGTCGATACTGCCCCGTGGCAGCTCTCCCAGCCTCGAAAAGCCTTCGTGTCGGATTGAAAACCGGCTGTCTGCGATGCGCTCGGCCTCAGCTATCGCTTCGAGGTCTTTGTCAAAAGCCTGCAAACGGCCTTGCGGCGACAAACGCGACAAAATCAAGCGGGAGTGTCCGCCTCGGCCGAATGTGGCGTCCACATAGGCACCATCGGCACCTGCCGAAGCCTGCAGCAATTCGTCTACGGCCTCCTGCAAAAGGACCGTGATGTGGTTCAAGGTTGGAGTAGCCATGGTGTTCAGAATGAAAAGTCCTTGAACACATCAGGCATGTCGCCCTGCATGGCCTGCGCTTCTTGCGCGTCGTAGGTGGTTTTGTCCCACAACTCAAAGTGGT
>CAMCNQ010000277.1 GCA_945875955.1 Limnohabitans sp. Rim8
CATCACCCACCCTTACCTCAACGTGGGCCTGATCGAAGGCGGCACCAACACCACCGTCGTCCCCGGGCGGGTCAGCTTCAAGCTCGACCGCCGCATGATCCCCGAAGAAAACCCGGCCGAGGTCGAAGCCAGCATCCGCCAGACCATTGCCGAGGCGGCCGCCAGTTTCAAGCCCCCGCGCGGCGGTAAGCAGCTCACGGTAGACGTGCGCCGCATGCTGCTGTCCAACGCCATGAAACCCTTGCCCGGCAACCAGCCCTTGGTCGAAGCGATCCAGAAACACGGCGGTGAGGTCTTTGGTGAGCCCATCCCCGCCATCGGCACACCGCTCTACACCGACGTGCGCCTGTACGTCGAGCGCGGCATTCCCGGCGTGATCTACGGTGCCGGCCCGCGCACCGTGCGCGAGTCCAACGCCAAACGCTCGGACGAACATCTGCAGCTGCAAGACCTGCGCCGCGCGACCAAGGTGGTGGCGCGCACTTTGCTGGATTTGCTGGGCTGAACGGCAAAGCGTCAAAGCGCTGAGACCATCGGCAAGGCGGCGCTCGACAAGCCCGATTTGCCGATCAGTTTTGAGCGCAAACCCGCGGTCGCTCGGGCACAGGGCCAGTTCCTGGCTACACCCTTTTTGCCCCCATCGCGTGCAGCATGAGCCCTGTGCAACTTCAACTTGGTTTGGTTTTTGCGCGAGCCTCCAAAAAACGCCATCCCCCTTAGCAAGCCTATGCCTTGGCGCATGCGCTGCTTTGTTTGATTGCCGTTTGAGTTGTCCCCCATGCCCCGACATCCCCCGCACGAAGAGGTTCAGGCGGTTTTTTTCATGTACGGGGCCCATTGACCTTAAAAACTCAGGGTTTTCACGCATCAACATCGCATTTAATTTTGTATACAGTTTAGAACACAAAGAAGCACACATCTAGCAACTTTGGGTTTTCCAACTTATGTTTACTGTCAAGGAGCCACCCAATGAGTTCAAGCGTTCACCCCGTTGACGAGCAATTGCCCAGTGGCAAGCTCGCCGCTTTGGGCCTGCAACATGTGCTGGTGATGTATGCCGGTGCGGTGGCCGTGCCCCTGATCGTGGGCCGCGCCCTCAAGCTCAGCCCCGAGCAAGTGGCGATGCTGATTTCGGCCGACCTGTTTTGCTGTGGCATCGTCACGCTGATCCAGTCGCTGGGTGCCACCCAGTGGTTCGGCATCAAGCTGCCGGTGATGATGGGCGTGACGTTCGCTTCGGTCGCCCCCATGGTCGCCATGGCCAACAACAACCCCGGCGTGCAAGGCGCGGGTCTGATTTTCGGGGCCATCATTGGCGCGGGGGTGATCTCCATCTTGATTGCGCCCATCGTGAGCCGCATGCTGCGGTTTTTCCCGCCTGTGGTCACAGGCACCATCATTGCCGTCATCGGCATCAGCTTGATGCGCGTGGGCATCAACTGGATTTTTGGCAACCCCTTTGGCCCCACAGCGCCCAGCATCCCCAACCCGGAACACCTGGCCTGGCTGGATGCCGCCAAACAAGCGGCCAGTACCGGCGCAGTACCCCCGGTGCCCGCGGGCCTGAACATCGTGGGCTCGGTGCCCAACCCCAAGTATGCGCAGCTGTCGCACATCAGCATTGCCACCATTGTGTTGGTGTCCATTTTGCTGATTGCCAAGTACGCACGAGGTTTTGTGGCCAACATTTCGGTATTGCTGGGCATTGTGATCGGCGGCGTGGTGGCCACGGCCGCTGGCCTCATGACTTTCGAAAAAGTGGGCAAAGCCGGCTGGTTTGACCTGGTGCTGCCTTTCGAGATTGCCTCCCCTGTTTTTGACCCGATCCTGATCCTGACCATGACCTTGGTGATGGTCGTGGTGATGATCGAGTCGACCGGCATGTTCCTCGCTTTGGGCGATCTGACGGGCAAAAAGGTCGATCAAAAAATGCTGACGGCCGGTCTGCGCACCGATGGTCTGGGCACACTGATCGGCGGTATTTTCAACACCTTCCCCTACACCAGCTTCTCGCAAAACGTGGGCTTGGTGGGTGTGACGGGCGTGAAAAGCCGCTTCGTCTGCGTCGCGGGCGGCGTGATCCTGATCGTGCTGGGACTGCTGCCCAAAATGGCGGCCCTGGTCGAGTCGCTGCCCACCTTTGTGTTGGGTGGTGCGGGCTTGGTGATGTTTGGCATGGTGGCCGCCACCGGCATCCGCATCCTGGCCAATGTGGACTACAAAGGCAACCGCAACAACCTGTTCATCGTGGCCATCTCCATCGGCTTTGGCATGATCCCGCTGATTGCCCCGCGCTACCTGCAGTGGATACCGCACAGCATTCACCCGCTGATCGAGTCGGGCATTTTGCTGGCCTCCATCAGCGCCGTGCTCTTGAACCTGTACTTCAATGGCGCCAAGGGTGACAGCAGCGACGCTGTCGAAGCGGCCAAGCAAGCCGATGCGCACTGAGTCAAATGAACGCTGGGATCTGCGGGACTGGCCCAGAACAATCGCCCTGAAGACCCATGGCCTGCCCATGGGCGCAGGCCAAGCTCAAAGGGCCTTGTAGGGCTGCGAATATGCTGGGTGACAAGCCCCAAGCACGCGCCACAGCCTCAAGGCCTTAAACCTCGGGTTTCGGCTTGGCTGGCGTGCCCTTGATTTTGTGTCCTGCCGCCAACATGTAGCCACGCACAAAGTCAGCATTGATGTCTTCTTCTAGCAAGGTGACATCGGTTTTTTTGCGCCAAGCACTGGTCTTGGACAGGCCGGCCCCACCGTAAGCAATGATGTGGGCGTTTTTATAGGCATGTGCTTGAAAGTCAATGGGTGAATTTTCCAGCCACGCGATCCGGGTGTCCACAAAAAAGGCCGCCACCTGCTTGCTCTGACCCATCAGATCCAGCGGGTTGGTGATGACGTTCACATGCGGCATGTTGTGGATCTTCACCAACTCCTCGGTGATGTGCAAATTGGAATGCAAAACGCAGACTTCAAGCCCTTGCATATGCTCTTGCGTATCAGCCCCGCCTCTTTCTTGCGCATACGAACTCAACGAGGAGGCCCAGATGCGCCGGTGGCCGCCTTCTGTCACAAAGGCTTTGACCAGCCCTTTTTCGACCATGCGTTGCACTGTTGCAATCGAGATGCCCAAAATTTTGGCGGCCTGCGTGGTGGTGTAGTACTTTTCAACGTCTGATTTGCTGTTCACCGCAATTCCCATTTTAAAAACCTGAATGCCCCTGGCACGCTGTTGCTGTTGCTGTTGCTGAGCTTCACAGTCAAACTTGTCTTCATGCCCATCGCTCTCAAGCGCATTGCATGGCGATGGATTTGATCGAATTGATGGATTCAAGTTTGACGCTTGGCGTTGTTTTTTTCAAAACCACACAAACGTTTAAATCGCTGAGAATTATTGGGGTGAATGATTTTTCAAGGCATCCCGTGAATCTCGGGATTTGGCTTTTTTTATTTGGACAGCGTTGCCCTCAAAGCTTTTCAAAACCCGATGGCGCGTCGCAACTGGGCCCGCGAATGAACACTGAATTTGCGAAAAATCGCCCGCACATGGGTGTCCACTGTGGAAGGGGCAATCAGCAAATTGGCCGCGACTTCTTTGTCTGAATAGCCCCGCGCCACCAACTTGAGCACCTCGGACTCGCGCGATGAGAGCTTGCAACTCAAGCCTTCAAGCGCCGTTTGAATCGGGTCTGCATCGTGCGCGTTGGCCAACAAACGAAATGCGCCCAACAGGTAATTGGCAAAGCCGGGGTTGATGGGCGAGCCGCCTGCAAGCACTTGGCGCACGGCACGGCCCAACTCGCCTTCAAAGGTGCTTTTGATCAAATAGCCTTGAGCACCGGCCTGGATCGCCGCAATGGCCTCGGAGGGGTGATCCAGTGCCGTCAACACCAGCACCGGCACATCGGGTTTGACTTGGGTCAATTCCTTGATCAGCTCGGCACTGCTCTCTTGCCCAATTTTCAGATCGACAATGGCCATTTTCATGAACTGTGCAGCTTCGGTCCCCAGCCATTCGCTCGCCTGAGCCAAACCACAAACCAGTTTCACTTCAAATTCTGCACAGTCACGTTGGAGTTCTTTTAAGGCCCATTGGGCAAATTGGGGGTCATCTTCAAGCAACAAGATGGAAAAGCAAGGTTTCATTAACTTCAGTCTAAAAGCAGACCAAGACAGCAGGTTTAAAAATTGATCGCCTTGGATTCTTTGACAATGGGCCGATGACCGCCATCACGCGTAATGCATGACTTTTTTCGAGAATGCGAAGAACCGCCATTTTTTAATTCCACTTGTCGCA
>CAMCNQ010000278.1 GCA_945875955.1 Limnohabitans sp. Rim8
TCTCGGCCTTTCAAAGCGGTGCTTTCGAATACCTGCCCAAGCCCTTTGACTTGCCCAAGGCGGTGGAGTTGATTCGCCGCGCGGTGGGCGAGAGCCAGCGCGAAGACGTGGCCGAAGAGGCCATGGCCGATGCGCCAGAAATGCTGGGCCAAGCGCCCGCCATGCAAGACGTGTTTCGTGGCATTGGCCGTCTGGCGCACAGCCATGTCACGGTCTTGATCACTGGCGAGTCGGGCTCGGGCAAAGAATTGGTGGCGCATGCGCTGCACAAACATTCACCGCGTGCGAAACAACCCTTTGTGGCCATCAACACCGCCGCCATTCCCAAAGACCTGCTGGAGAGCGAACTTTTTGGCCACGAGCGCGGCGCCTTCACCGGGGCGCAAGCCTCGCGCCGAGGCCGCTTTGAGCAAGCCGACGGTGGCACCTTGTTCCTGGACGAAATCGGTGACATGCCGTTTGATTTGCAAACCCGTTTGCTGCGCGTTTTGTCCGACGGCAACTTTTACCGCGTGGGGGGGCACAGCGCCGTGAAGGCCAATGTGCGCGTGATCGCCGCCACCCACCAAGACCTGGAGCAAAGGGTCAAAGAAGGGGTCTTTCGGGAAGACCTGTACCACCGCCTGAATGTGATCCGCCTGCGCTTGCCCGCTTTGCGTGAACGGCGTGAAGATGTGCCCATGCTGGCGCGCTACTTTTTGCAGCGCAGTGCCCAACAATTGGGCGTGGAGCCCAAACGCATTGCCGACGCGGCGCTGGAGCGTTTGAGCCATTTCCAGTTTCCTGGCAATGTGCGCCAGCTTGAAAACATCTGCCACTGGCTGACCGTGATGGCCCCTGCACAGGTCATTGAAGTCAAAGACCTGCCGCCCGAGGTGCTCAACTTGGTGGGCCAGCCGGCCCCAGCGCCAACCCAGCCGGTGGGGAATGCCCAGGCTACAGGCGAGGCGGCTGCAGTGGCCTTGCCCCACTTGCCAAAGGCGGCGGTGAGCGCTGTTGCGTTTGCGCCCAGTTTGGCGGGCGTGGTTTCGGTGGGAGCAGGTTGGGAGGCGGGGCTGGAGGCCGAAGCCTTGGTGCTGCTCAATGCCGACAACACCGATGTGTGGGATGCCTTGAGCCGGCGTTTTGAGACCAGCTTGATTCAAGCGGCCTTGGCCACCACGCGGGGACGGCGCATCGAGGCGGCCCAAAAATTGGGCATTGGGCGCAACACCATCACCCGCAAAATCCAGGAGCTCGGGATAGACGAATGAGCGCAGCGCTTTGGTTTTTGCGGGCCACCCAGTAGCTGGCGCCTTCGGGGCCGTAATGCTCGGCGTGTGGCACCTCCCGCTCCAGTGTGAACTCGTCGCCTGGGGTGAAGTAGCGCTTTTGGCTGCCCGTGCTCAGCCACATCTGGCCCGCAGTCACGCGAACCTTGATCGAAAACGGGTGGGTGTGCGTGTCCAGCACCAAGTTGGCCTCCCAACTGCGTTCGAGCACTTCGTCAAAACCCTCGGCCAGGGCTTGCTGTTTGAATGTTTCAAATGACATGGGCGTGATCTCCTGAAAAGGGCCATAGGGCGCGTGGGCCGACCAAACCGCTGGGGCCGAAAAGGCCATGGGCAAGTCGGTGAAAGGGTGGGGAAACGAGAGCGATTGCGCATGCAGCATCAAGCGCGGGCTCATGGCCCGCACAGGGGCAGGGGCATACAAGGCATCGCCCAGCATGGGGTGGCCAATGCTGTGCAAATGCACGCGCAATTGGTGGGTCCGGCCCGTCACCGGCTCCAGCTCGACCAAGGTGGCGGTGTCGCTGCTTTGCAGGGCGCGCCAACGGCTTTGGCTGGGTTTGCCATCGGGGTGGATGATGTGCACAGGGCGGCGCTCCCAGTCGAGCAAAATCGGGCCTTCGATGCTGCGCCAACCGTCAGGGTCGGCTGGCTCTTGCGCTTGGCTTTTCAGCAGTTGGCCCGCCACCACCGCCACATAGCGTTTGTGCACTTGCCGGGTTTCAAACAAGCGGCTCATGCGGCGTTGTGCCTCGGGGCCACGCGCCATGAGCAACAGGCCCGAGGTGTCTTGGTCCAGCCTGTGCACCACCAGGGCCTCGGGGTATATCGCGTGCACCCGCTTGGACAAGCAGTCTTGCTTGTCGGGCCCGCGCCCGGGCACCGAGAGCAAGCCACTGGGTTTTTCCAGCACCAGCAAGTGCTCGTCTTGGTGCAGGGGCGTCATGTTTGGCTTGATCCTCATGCCGCCTTGGCGGCGGGTTGCTCCAGGACCACGTTTGACAAAGGCCTGGCCACACAGGGCAAGACCAGTCCTTGGGCTTTTTCTTCGGCCGACAGGCCTGGCCACTCGATGGTGTAGCGCACTTCGCCGCTGACCAACAGGCACAGGCAAGTGCGGCAAGTGCCGTTGCGGCACGAACTGGGCAATTGCACGCGGCCCATCTCGGCCGCTTCGAGCAGGGTCAGGTCGCCCTCCACGTCGAATTGCAAGTCGGCGGGCAGGACCTTGGCGGTGAAAATGGGAAAGGCGTCAGGCATGGCCAAAACGGCAGGCTGGCGTTGCGTGCCAGGCCCAACGCATCACTTGTCTTTGACTTTGCCGCGGGGGGCCACAAAGGTGGCCGGGGCCATGGGGCGGTCCGAAGTGAACGTCTTGGGGGGCGAGGTGTCTTTCTTTGGCTTTTTGGCCATTTTGTTGCTGCGCTGTTCGCCTTTGGCCATGGTTTTTCCTTAAAAACAAGCCCCAATTGGACTTGTGCCCATGTTAAAGCACAAAGCCGCAGAGGCTGCGGCTTTGTGTGCAAAAGAAGCGCCCCCCGAGGCGGTCAGCCTTATTTGACTTCGGTCACGAACAGCTCGCGCGGACGGCGAACCTTCTTCAAAGGGGCCAGCCAATCGCCTTCAGCGGCGCGGTAGCCCAGGGGCACGATCACCACGCTGCGCAGGCCCCGTGCCGCCAGGCCCAAAATCTCGTCAATCGCCTTGGGGTCAAAGCCTTCCATGGGGGTGGCATCCACCCCTTCAAAGGCGGCGGCAATCAACGCCGCGCCCAAGGCGATATAGGCTTGGCGGGCGGCATGCTCGAAGTTCACTTGGGCTTCACGAGCGGGGTAGGACTTGAGCAGCATCTGGCGGTAGTTTTCCCAGCCTTCGTTGGTGCCACCGCGCTCTGCATTGGTGAAGTCGAAATAGGTGTTGATGCGCTCGGCTGTGTAGTTGTCCCAGGCGGCAAACACCATCAGGTGGGAGCCTTCGGTCACTTGGGCTTGGTTGTAGGCCTTGGGCTGGATTTGCGCCCGCACTGCGGCGTTGCTGACCACAATCACCTCAAAGGGCTGCAACCCGCTTGATGTGGGCGCCAGGCGCGCGGCCTCGATGATGCGGTCCACCTTCTCTTGGGGCACCACTTGGGCGGGGTCCATTTTTTTGGTGGCATAGCGCCATTGCAGCTTGTTGAGCAATTCAGACATGTTGTTCCAGTCGGTTGAAAGAGGCCCGATTGTGTATGAAATCAGGCCCCTTCAAACCGCGCCAAGTCACACAGGCGCAACTTGCCAGTTGCCCGAGGGCAGGCCGTCCAAGTTGTACGGTCCCACGGCGCTGCGGATCAAGCGCAAAGTGGGCAGGCCCACGGCGGCGGTCATGCGCCGCACTTGGCGGTTGCGGCCCTCTCGAATGCTCAGTTCCAGCCAAGAAGTGGGCATGTTTTGCCGCTCCCGGATGGGTGGGTTGCGCGGCCACAGGTCTGCAGGTGGAGCCACAGCCCGTGCGCGGGCGGGCAGGGTGGGGCCGTCGTTCAGCGTCACGCCCCGGGCAAGGCTATTGAGCGCCTTGTCGCTCACCACGCCCTCGACCTGCACCAGATAAGTCTTTTCCATCTTGAAGCGCGGATCGGCGATACGCGCTTGCAGTTGGCCGTCGTCGGTCAGCAGCAGCAAACCCTCGCTGTCTGCATCGAGCCGCCCGGCCACATACACGCCGGGCAGGTCGATGTGGTCCCGCAGGCCACGCCAGCGCCCCTCGGGGGTGAACTGGCTGAGCACGCCATAGGGTTTGTTGAAGCGGATCAGCATGGGCAAGGTCTGGGTGGGCTTGAAGGCGGCGGGCTTGCAGGCAAGGTATCAGGCCGGGTAAAAAGCCGGGTGAAAAGCCGGGTAAAAGGCAGGGTGAAAGGCCAGGTGAAAGACCCATGGAAGTAGGGGTCGAAAAAACGCCCACCAGCCAAGGCTTTGAGCGTATCAGGTCGTGGCACCGCCGCTTCGGTTGGCGCGCCTTGGGTTAGCATCGCCCGCAT
>CAMCNQ010000279.1 GCA_945875955.1 Limnohabitans sp. Rim8
TACTCCAGGCGCGATCCGGTATAGGCTCGGCTGCTGAGAATGCCCAGTTTTTGCAATTCAGCCAATCGTGCGCTGAGCTGCGAAGGACCAATTCCAAGTGCCTGCTCGAAGCCAGAAAAGGTGCGTACCGCCCGAAACGCTGCGGCCACCACCGCGCTGTTCCAGCGGTCGCCGATGACCCGCACCAAGCGCTGCGCCTGCAAGGTGCTGGTGCTGTGCAGCGCGTCCAGGCGGTCGCGACGAAAAGCCGAAGTGATGGCCAATGGGGCGGCTGATGCACATTGCAAATTTTCTGCTTCGCCAGAACGCTGCCCAGCCGCTATGGATGGAGGGCCGACTGTCGTTACGGCGAGTACGGCTGCGGTATCAAAGGGCAGCACCACTTGGAGGCAATGCAGGCATTTGAACTGGGGCAGCATGGTGTGTGTACAGGTTGTGTGCACCACTTGCCTTCGTGGCACATCGGGTGCCCAGGTGTCTTGGTCCTGTCCCGTGCCCCAATGGGTTTCCCACACCCACATCGAGAGAAACATGGGCCACAAATCAAGGCCGCGTTCGGTCAATCGGTAGGCCGGGTGGCCGCCCTCCCGGGGATCGCGCAGCAGCACCTCGTGTGCGACCAACTTGTTCAGCCGGTCGGTCAGCACGGCGCGCGACACGCCAAACTCCTTGATGAAGTCGCCATACCGGCGCTTGCCCCGAAACACCGTGCGCAGAATGCGCAGAGTCCAAGCATCCCCCAGGACGGCAATGCTGCGTTGTGCGGCGCTCTGACCTTCGACTGTCTTGCTTTCAAGTTCAGCAAGCGGGGGGCTTGAAGATGGAGAGTTGGGGGTCATAGCATGGAATATTTAGTATGTCAACGATAGTTTACCCCGATGATATTCAGAGTGTAGGCAGGGGCATTTTAGATATATAGTTGCATCACTTTGGTCTGCTAAAGATAGTTAACCATGTCAAATGCCGTCGTTGTTGAAGCCTTGCGCACCCCCAGAGGCGCCGCCAAAGAAACCGGTGCCTTGCACGGCGTCACTCCTATGGAACTGCTGGCTGGTGTGCTGCGTGCGCTGCAGCAGCGTACCGGGGTGGACACCGCGCAAGTGACCGATGGGGTGTTTGGCTGTGTCACCCAAGTGGGTGAACAAGGCGGCAACATTGGCAAGTCAGCCACCTTGTTGGCCGGATGGAGCCCCTACCTGAGCGCGGTCACCATCAACCGTTACTGCGCCTCGGGCCTGAGCGCGGTGAACTGGGCTGCGCAGCAGGCGCAAAACGCCCACATGCTCACCGTGGCCGGTGGGGTGGAGATGATGTCGCGCGTGCCCATGTTTGGCGACAAGGTCCCCTACTACACCGACCGCGCCTTGGGTGGCCAGATTGGCTTTGTTCCACCGCCCTGGTCGTCTGACTTGGTGGCCACTCGCCACGGCTTCAGCCGGGAAGACTGCGACGGCTACGCCGCGCTGTCACAGGCGCGCGCGCTGGCGGCCCGCAGCCGGGGGTTGGCCCGCTCCATGGTGCCTGTTCTCGACGCCCACGGCCAGGTCTTGCTGGACCACGACGAAAACATTCGCGAAGCCAACACGCTGGAGAAGTTGTCGACCCTGCGCACGGTGTACGAGGCTGGCGCCAACGGCTTGGACGACTGGGGTCTGGCCCGTGAACCCGGGCTACAGCAGATCAACCACGTGCACACAGCGGGCAATGCGCCTTGCATGGCCGATGGCGCCAGCGCGGTTCTGCTGGGCACAGCCGAGGTGGCCGCCCAACTGGGCCTGCCCGTGCGGGCGAAAATTCTGGCGCATGCCGATAGGTGCGTCCCACTCACCCAGACCGGTGCGGTGGATGCCACGACCCAGGCCCTGGCCCGGGCCGGTCTGAGCGTGGCTGATATTGACCTGTGGGAGGTGCGCGACTCCTTTGCCGCCATCAGCTTGCACTACATCCGCAGCCTGGGTATCCCCCTAGAAAAATTCAATGTCAACGGCGGCGCCATTGCGCTGGGCCATCCCATGGGTGCAACGGGCGCCATGCTGGTGAGCAGCCTGCTTGACGAAATGGAACGGCGCGATCTGCGCTACGGCGTTGCCGCCTTGCCAGGCGCCTTTGGCGTGGCCACCGCCACCGTATTTGAACGCGTGGCCTGAGTCGCCACGATCAGTGTGTCATCCACGTCATTCACCTAATTAGTCAGAGACCCCCATGATGGCCTTATTTGCGAACACACCCTTGGGCTGCTTGCCCAGCGACAACCCCTACCTGAACGGGGGCCATCAACCCACCGACAACGAGTGGACCGCCTCGACCCCTGAGTTGAAGGTGATTGGCGAGGTGCCCAAAGACCTCAACGGCGTGTACCTGCGCAATGGCCATAACCAAATCCACGCACCCCTTGGCAAGTACCACCCGTTTGACGGCGACGGCATGGTGCACGGCATGCACTTTGCGCAAGGGGTGGCCACCTACCGCAACCGCTTTGTGCGCACCACCGGCTTCATGGCCGAGGCGGCGGCAGGCAAGTCGTTGTGGCCGGGCATCATTGAGCCGCGCCTTGCGGTGCGCCGTGGCTGGGGCTCGATTGGCGCCATGAAGGACAACGCCGGTACCGATGTGAAGGTGCACGCCGGGCGAGCACTGGCCGCCATGAGCCAGTGCAGCGAACCCTACCGCTTGGACCCGATCACCCTGGAAACCTTGGGGCCAGACCCAGCTTGGGCTCGCGCCTTGGGCGACCGCGGAATTTGCTCACATTTTCAGGTAGATCAGCACACCGGCGAGATGATGTTCTTCAACTTTGGTGAACACGCGCCCTATTTCAACTACGGCGTGGTCAATGCCAAGAACGAGTTGGTGCACTACGAGCCCATCGAGCTGCCGCACGCCACCTGGCCGCACGACCTCGGCATGAGCCAGAACTACTGCGTGATACATGACCTGTCGATGTTCTTCGATCCCGAAGGTTTACGCAAAGGACAACACCGCCTGAAATTTCACCGCGACGTTCCGGCCCGGTTTGGGGTCATTCCCCGCTTTGGAACCAGCCGCGACGTCAAGTGGTTTGAAGGCATGCCGTGTTACATCCTGCACCTGGCCAACACCTACGAAGTGGGTGATGAAATCATCATGGACGGCGCCATTCAAACCAACCCGGTGCCCGACCTCACCGGTTTGCCCAAGGAAGGCTACGACCGCATGAACGCGCTCTTGTCGATGGACCTGCAAGAAACCCGCATGCACCGCTGGCGCTTTAACCTGAAGACCGGCCAAACCCATGAGGATGACCTGGACGACGAGGTGACCGAGTTCTCCATGATCAATACGCAGGTCAAGGGCCGCCCTAACCGCTACGTTTACAACGCGCTGATGAAGCCCAAGTGGGAACTCGACGGTCTGAAAAAATACGACTGGAAAACCGGCCTAAGCCAGCGCTGGCAAGCCCCCAAGGGTTGCTTTGTGAGCGAGACCCCGTTTGCAGCCCGCGACGGTGCGGTCGAAGAAGACGACGGCTACCTGGTGACCTTTGTCACCAACCTCAATACCCAAAAAGGCGAATGCGCCATTTTTGATGCGCGCGACATCAGCCATGGGCCGGTGTGCAGCATCATCCTGCCCGGGCACATACCCATGGGCGCACATGGCTGCTGGGCACCACAGTCAAGCCTGCCTGGGGCTGGTACATGAGCGCCAGTGCAACGCCTCTGGTGAGTTTGCCCGATTACGCGGTGCACCATCCACTGGGCCAAGCCCGGGCCAGCGTGTTCTTGCTACATGGTGCCTTTGGCGCCAAAGAATACTGGCGCACCCAGGTTCAGGCGCTCACCCAAGCCGGCTACCGTGTGGTCTCTTGGGACGCGCCGGGCTACGGCCTGTCGGCATTGCCGGTAGCGCTGACCATAGACCATTGCGCCCGCGCCCTCAGCCTGTTGCTGAAGAAAGAGGGCCATACGCGCAATGTGGTGATGGGCCACAGCATGGGCGGCATGATCGCGCAGCAGGCCTGGCGCTATGCGCGAGCGCACATTCACGGCTATGTGCTGTCAGCGACCAGTGCCTCGTTTGGCAGCCCCGACGGCGACTGGCAAAAAGAATTCGTGCGCGCCCGCGTGGCGCCGCTTGACCAGGGTCACACCATTCCCGAGTACGCGCCCAAGATGCTGCGCGCCATGATGGCGCCCAACGCCCAGGGCGCGGCGGTAGAACTGCTGATCAGCACCGTCAGCCAGATGCGCGAAGAAACCTTGCGAGCTGCCGTGGCGGCCATCGTCGGCTTTGTGGGCCGCGACCTGC
>CAMCNQ010000280.1 GCA_945875955.1 Limnohabitans sp. Rim8
TCAATTCGAGTGGCATGGTGGCCATCAAGGACAAAGAGGTCACACAGGCCGATTTGGCCCGCGTCATGGAGACCGCCAGGGCGATCAACATCTCTTCGGATCAGAAATTGCTGTTGGTCGCGCCGCAGGAGTTTGTGATCGATGGACAAGAAATCAAAGAGCCCATTGGCATGAGCGGCATGCGCTTAGAGGCCAAGGTGCACATCGTGACCGGGGCGCAAAGTGCGGCCGAAAACATCATGAAATGTGTGCGCCGCTGTGGCCTTGAAGTGGACCAGTTGCTGCTCAACCCGCAGTCGTCGAGTCTGGCGGTGCTGTCTGAAGACGAGCGGGAGTTGGGCGTGGTGTGCGTGGACATTGGGGCAGGGACCACCGACGTGGCCATTTTCGCCAACGGCTCCATCCGCCATACGGCGGTCATCCCTATCGCTGGCGACCTGATCACCAGCGACATTGCCATGGCTTTGCGCACGCCCACCAAGGACGCGGAAGACATCAAAGTGGACAGCGGCTTTGCCAAGCAACTGCTGGCCGATCCCGACGCACAGGTGGAAGTGCCCGGCTTGGGTGATCGCGGACCGCGCATGCTCAGTCGGCAGGCATTGGCCGGTGTGATCGAACCGCGGATAGAGGAAATTTTCTCGCTGGTGCACCAGGTGATCCGCGAGTCGGGCTACGAAGAGGTCTTGTCTTCAGGCATCGTCTTGACAGGCGGCAGTGCGGTCATGCCCGGCATGGTCGAGTTGGGTGAGGACATCTTCCTCAAACCTGTTCGCCGGGGACTGCCCAAGTATTCGGGCGGGCTGGCCGACATGGTCAGCCAACCCCGCGCTGCCACCGTGATGGGCTTGCTCGAAGAGGCCCGTTTGGCACGTTTGCGCGGTTACAAAGTCACCCAAAAGAAAAGTTCGGTGAACAACGCTTTTGGCCGATTCAAGGACTTCATCGTGGGGAACTTCTGATGCACTGGACACCCAACCCTTTGGCCAGAGGCAGTCCACCGACATCCCGGCCATGTCGATGTTGACAACCCATCCCCAAATTCAAATTCAAAAAACCCGGCAACTGCAAACAAATTTAGGAGTAGCACCATGACCATCGAAATGATACAGACAGAAGAATTCAACCAAGGCACACAGATCAAAGTGATCGGTGTCGGCGGTGGCGGCGGCAATGCCGTCGAGCACATGATCGAGCGCCAAGTTCAAGGCGTGGAGTTCGTCTGCGCCAACACCGACGCCCAAGCACTGTCGCGCAGCGCTGCGCACCGCTTCATCCAACTGGGTCAAACCGGTTTGGGTGCTGGCAGCAAACCTGAAAAAGGCCGTGAAGCCGCAGAAAGTGCAGAAGCCGATATCCGCGCCGCCATCGAAGGCGCGCACATGCTCTTCATCACCGCCGGAATGGGTGGGGGCACAGGCACGGGCGCTGCCCCCGTGATTGCGCGCATTGCCAAAGAGATGGGCATTTTGACCGTGGGCGTGGTGACCAAACCCTTCGAATTTGAAGGCGGCCGTCGCATGTCCAATGCCGACCTTGGCATGCAGGAGTTGGAGGCCAATGTCGATTCTTTGATCGTGGTGTTGAATGAAAAACTGCTGGAGTTGCCTGGCGGTGAAGACATGACGCAAGACGAAGCCTTTGCCCATGCCAACGACGTGCTGAAAAATGCCGTGGGCGGGATTGCAGAAATCATCAATGTGCCTGGCCATGTGAACGTCGACTTTGAAGACGTGCGCACCGTCATGGGGGAGCCCGGAAAAGCCATGATGGGCACCGCTGCAGCCAGCGGCCCTGACCGCGCACGCATTGCCGCTGAGCAAGCGGTGGCATGCCCATTGCTCGAAGGCGTGGACCTGTCGGGTGCCAAAGGTGTGTTGGTCTTGATCAGTGCGGCCAAAGGGTCTTTGAAGCTGTCCGAATCCAAGCAAGCCATGAACACCATCCGTGCTTATGCGTCTGAAAATGCCCATGTCATCTATGGCACGGCCTACGATGAAAGTCTGGGCGATGAAATCCGTGTCACCGTGGTGGCCACTGGCCTGTCCAAAATGGGTGCGCGCCGCAATGCGCCGCCCCTGCAAGTGCTGCGCACGGGCACAGACAACCTGCCTGTGCATTCGGCAGGCGTTGAGGCCATCGGCTCGGCATTGCGCGGCGGCGCGCCTTTGTCCACCAATGGCATGAACACCCCCGCCATTTGGCGCAGCAACCGCACCAGTGCCGCAGCGCGTGTGGACGGCATGTCCAATGCCGGCATGGACGACATTGAAATTCCAGCCTTCTTGCGCAAGCAAGCCGACTGATTTCCAGACCCGTCAGGGGACGCAGGTGATGGGGGCCAGACGTGCTTGCCGCGTCTGGCCCTTTTTGTCACAGCCAAACTGCTGGGAAAACCGGCCATTAAAATACCGCCATGTTGGCTCAAAGAACGCTCAAAACATTGACCAAGGCCGTGGGCGTGGGTTTGCACAGTGGGCAACGTGTTGAACTGACGCTTCGCCCTGCGGCCCCCAACACGGGCATTGTTTTTCGCCGCATCGACCTGCCCGAGCCGGTTGACATTGCGGTGAATGCGCAGGCGGTGAGCGACACCCGCTTGGCGTCCACCATCTCGGTGGGGCAGACCAAGGTCTTGACGGTGGAACACCTGATGTCGGCCTGTGCGGGCTTGGGCATAGACAACCTTTATGTGGACATCAATGCCGAGGAGGTGCCGATTTTGGACGGCTCGGCCTCTTCGTTTGTGTTTTTGTTGCAAAGCGCTGGGGTGGTGGAGCAAGCGGCGGCCAAGCAATTTGTGCGCGTGCTCAAGCCCATTGAAGTCTCGGAAGGCGAGGGCGAGCACATCAAATGGGCGAAGTTGACGCCTTTTCATGGCTACAAGCTGAGTTTTGAGATCGATTTTCACCACCCTGCGGTGGATTCGACGGGACAACAGGTGGTGTTTGACATGTCTGTGGGCGTCTATGCCCGTGACATTGCACGCGCCCGCACCTTTGGCTTTACCAAGGATCTGGAAATGTTGCGGGCCAACGGCTTGGCCTTGGGCGGTGGGCTGGACAACGCCATCGTGATGGACGATTACAAAGTTCTGAACGCCGATGGGCTGCGCTACGACGACGAGTTTGTCAAACACAAGATTTTGGACGCCATGGGCGATTTGTACATTTTGGGCAAACCGCTGCTGGCCGCTTACAGTGCCTTCCGTTCTGGCCATGCCCTGAACAACCGTTTGCTGCGCGAACTGCTGGCGCAACCGGATGCCTATGAGCTGGTGAGCTTTGACCAAGTGGGGCAGGCCCCCACCGGATTTGCCCGTATGCAGCCCGCTTGGTGATGGCGCTTTGCACCCACCTGCTTTACCTGCACGGTTTTCGGTCTTCGCCGAAATCGGTGAAGGCCCAAAAAATGGCGGCCTTGGTGCAGGCCGAGCACCCGGACGTGCTCTGGTGGTGCCCACAACTGCCTGCTTCTCCCCAAAAAGCCATGGACATGGTTTTGGCGGGGGTGTCTGACTGGCCCAAAGAGCGCATGGCGGTCATCGGTTCGTCCTTGGGCGGCTTTTATGCCGCTTGCTTGGCGCATCAGCTTGGCTGTCCTGCGGTGCTGCTCAACCCTGCGGTTTACCCCTCGCGCGATTTGGCCAGGCACATTGGCGAGCATGCGGCTTGGCACGCGCCAGAGGAAAAAATCTTCTTTGACGCCGCCCATGTGCAAGAACTGGCGCTCATGGAAAAAAAAGCGCAAGAAACAGTGCAAGAACGCTGGCATGAACAATTTCAGCAAACAAACCAGAAAAATGCGCCGGGAAACGGGCAGGGAAACGGGCACGGCCCCATCGCCCCGCCAGCGCAGCGGCAGGTTCAGGGCCCTGCGCCCAGGACATGGGCGCTGATCGCCAAAGGCGATGAGGTGCTGGACTGGCGCGAGATGCTGGCCCGCCACCAAGCGGGGCAGGTGCGTTTGATTGAAGGCAGCGACCATGCCTTGAGCGATTTTGAGCAATATCTGCCTGAAATGCGCGAATTTCTTCGCTTGGCTTGAGTGTGCAAGCCCGCAGAGGCGAGGCCGCATGGGAAAATCCCTGCATGTACGCATTATTTGAAGAAGCCGGCAAATTCATGGCCGGACGCATCCTGTCCGAAGCCGAAGCCTCGGCCCAAGTGGAGCTGGACTCGGGCAAACGGGTCAAAGTCAAAGCCGCGCAAATGCTGCTCAAATTTGACAAGCCGGCCCCTGCCCAATTGCTCAGTGAGGCCGCGAGTTTGAGCCAGGGC
>CAMCNQ010000281.1 GCA_945875955.1 Limnohabitans sp. Rim8
AGGCAGCCCAGGAGCCATCCGGGCTGCCTTTTTACTTGGGGCAAGGCTCGCAGAAACTCAGGGCCTGGCCTTCAAGGCCATTGCGCTTGTCTGAAAGCCAATCGTCCCATGGCAAAGACTGGTCTCAGGTGTCCATTGCGCAATCACATCGGTGAAGTAAAGGACAATCAGCCTCTTTGACATTTGGCGGTTGATGGTTTGATATGGCGATTCAATGGTTTCCTGGGCACATGCACCTGACGCGCAAGGCCATTGGCGAGCGCATCAAAGAAATTGACGTGGTCATTGAAATGCTCGATGCACGTTTGCCCGGCTCGAGTGCCAACCCCATGCTGGCCGATCTGATCCAAGGCAAACCGGGCCTGAAAATCCTCAGCAAACAAGACCTTGCCGACCCCGTGCAAACCGTGGCCTGGTTGGCCCACTACAACGCCCTGCCCGGCTTGAGCGCCTTGGCCTTGGACACCAGCATGGTCTCGCCAGCCAAGGCGCTGATCGATGCCTGCAGGCAACTGGCCCCCAACCGGGGCGGCATGGTCAAGCCCATGCGGGTGTTGATCTGTGGCATCCCTAACGTGGGCAAATCGACCCTGATCAATACCCTCAAGGGCAAACGCAGCGCCAAGACAGGAGACGAAGCCGGGGTGACCAAATTGGAGCAGCGCATCAGTTTGGCCGATGATTTTTACCTCTACGACACCCCCGGCGTGCTGTGGCCGCGCATCATTGTGGAGAAAAGCGGCTTCAACCTCGCCGCCAGCGGTGCGATCGGTGTGAACGCCTTTGACGAGGAAGAAGTGGCCTTGGAAATGCTTGATTACCTGATCGCGCATTACCCGCAGTCGCTGGCCCAGCGCTACAAGATCCAAAACGTGGAAAACCACAGCGACGAAAGCCTGCTTGAAGCCATAGGGCGTCAACGCGGCGCTGTGCAAACGGGAGGACGGGTCAACACCACCAAGGCTGCGCATTTGGTGATCCACGATTTTCGAGCAGCCGCTTTGGGGTCCGTGACACTCGAAACCCCTGGAGAATTTGCAAGCTGGTTGGCCGAGGGCCAAAAAGCCGATGCCGAACGCGCCTTGCGCAAAGCAGCCACTGAAAAACCCAAGAAAACAGGACGCCCACCTGCACCTCGTTGAATTTGGATCTTTTTTCAGTCGGGCTTGCCATGGCAGCGGTTTCACCCAGCATCGTTGACGTTCATCCTGTGATCAAAGCCAACACCCTCAAAGAACCGCTGTAACTGAAAAATCGAAACAACTATTTGAGCGATAAGGCCCTGAAATCGGGTCTCGTGAAACAAACCGGTGCCAAGCTGAACGCAAGGCCTTCGAAAAATCATGCCAACAACACATTTATTCAGAAAGACTTCATGAAACTCATCAGTTACCAGCACGACAATGCCACCCGCTACGGGGTGTTGCTGGAAATGGGCGTGGTCGGTATGCAACACTGCATGCCCGATGCACCGGCCGACATCAACCGATTCGTGGCCCTTGCAGGTGGCAACGCCAACCTGATGGCCCGCATTGCCGAGCGGGCGCAAAACGCCACAGGCCATGCCCTGCCCTTGACAGAGGTGACACTGCTGCCTTGCATTCCCCGGCCCAGCAAGATCATCTGTCTGGGCGTGAACTACCACGACCACGCCGCCGAAGGCGGCAACAAAGTGGCCGACTATCCGACCATTTTCTTTCGGGGCCCATCGTCTTTGCTGGCGCATGGCGACACCATACCGATTCCGCCCATCTCCACGTCTTTGGATTACGAGGCCGAACTGGCCGTGGTGATAGCCAAGACCACGCGCAACGTGAGCGAGGCACAAGCCCTGGATTCGGTGTTTGCCTATGCGTGTTTCAACGACGCCACCTTCCGCGACTACCAACGCAAGACCACCCAGTGGACGGTGGGCAAAAATTTTGACCAAACTGGCGGCTTTGGCCCGCACTTGGTGACGGCGGACGAGATGCCACCGGGTTGTGTGGGTCTGCACATCGAGTCCCGTCTGAATGGGCAGGTGATGCAAAGCGCCAGCACCACAGACATGGTGTTCCATGTGGCGCCAACAATTGCCATGATGTCGGCCTGCATGACGCTGGAGCCTGGCGACGTGATCGTCATGGGCACGCCAGCCGGTGTGGGTTATGCGCGCAAACCCCCGGTGTGGATGAAGCCGGGTGACAGCATTGAAATTGAGATTGAAGGCATTGGCATTTTGCGTAACCAAGTCGGTTTGCTGGCCGTCTGAAGCCGCGACCAAGATGGGCTGGCGCGGTCAGGAGGGGGCTATGTGCGGCGCGTGTTCGGAACCGAAACGCTGCTCTTTCGATCAAGCTCGCTCAGCAACTTCACCGCCACATCGGCGCGGCCTTCGATGGCCGCTTCAAACAGCGCTTGGTGTTCAATTTGTTGCTGGGGTTGCGAGAAGTTGCAGTTGGACGCAATTGGGCGGTAGCGGTATCAGACTGCGGCTTGAGGGCAGGTTTTCTGGCCAAGTTTTTTTTGATTAAACATGAGATTTAAGAGGACGCATCATGAAGAACATCACCCGAGACAACCTGAGCGACGCGGTCAAACTCAGTTTTGCCCAGATCGACAATGCGCGCTTGTGCCATTTGGTCGAACGGCTGACGCACCATCTGCATGCCTTTGCGCATGAAACCGCGCTCACGCACAGCGAGTGGCGCGAAGGCATTGCCTTTTTACACCGCGCCGCCGACATCAGCAGCCCCTCCCGCAGCGAGTTCACCTTGATGTCCGATGTGCTGGGTTTGTCTTCCTTGGTCGATTTGCTGGCCGCCCGGCCCGGTGCCACAGAAGGCAGCGTGTTAGGCCCCTTCCACACCCGGGGCTCACCCTGGATGGAAAGCGGCAGCAGCCTGATCCGCGACAACCCGGGCGAGGCGGTCCTGATTCGCGGGCAAGTCACCGATGTGCACGGCCAGCCTTTGGCCGATGCGCGCATCGACTTTTGGCAAAACGCCGACAACGGCATGTACTGGCAAATGGACGACAGCCAGCCGCAAGACAATTTGCGCTGCCAGATCCAAGTACAGGCCGACGGCCGGTTTGAGTTGGCCACCATTCGGCCCAAACCCTATTTGGTGCCCACCGACGGCCCTGTGGGTGAATTGCTGCGGGTCTCGCACCGCGAGGCTTGGCGACCCGCGCATTTCCACATCATCGTGGAAGCGCCCGGCCACTGCACCCTGATCACCGAGGTGTTTGACCAAGGTGACCCCTGGCTGGACAAAGACGCGGTGTTTGGCGTGCGCGCCTCTTTGGTAGCCGAATACAAAACCGAAACCGACTCCGACACGGCCAGCCGATTGGGCTTGCCCCCCGCTTACCTGTGCATGGATCTGCCCATCCGTTTGGCCAAAGAAGACTGAGCTGTGCACCTACAAGGGCTCAATGCAAGGCGCTCACCGCTCGATCGGCGCACCGGCCAACCACCGGCCACCGCGGGCGTAAAGGGCTTGCACTTCAGGCCCTTTGAGAATGGGCATGTCCAGCTTGACTTGGTAACCTATGCGCGTCTGTATGTAGGCCAAGTGGCGATAGCCTTCAGGAAAAGTGGCCAATGCCTGCGAATCAAGCCTGAGCACCGCGGTCGGGTCCACCGGGTCAATGCGGTCCTTTTCATAAATGGGCTGCCGGTGCAGCAGTTGCCATTGGCCGTCCTCTCGGACCACAAAGTCGTAAAAACGACCGGTGCAAACCACGTCACACAAAACCGGGCCGTTTTCGCCCTCAACTTGGCCGCGCTGGGAAATCGTCATCTTGGTCTGGGCAATGGCACGGTCTCCATTCACTTCTATCGCCGAGCCACCCAAAAAATGCAAAATGCTCACGCCCTTGGCCCAGCCTTCCTGCGTGACCCGTATGAAGTCTGCATAAGGACCCTGAAACCAGGTCGCCATCATCACCCCTTGCGGGTGCCACACCGTGGCAAAGCGCGCCCAATCGCCGGCATCACGCCAAACGGCCCAGCGCTCTATCATCTGACGGATCAACAATTCATCGCTCAAGTTCGGGTTCATGCGCAGGCCTCGAGTGTGGATCATCCAAGCTGCAATTTATACGCGCCAGAGTCGCCGTGCGCGCACACAGGCGACTTGCTGCGCATGCCCAGCCAAACCTATAAAAAAACCATCAAGACATGAACACCACAGCAAACGCTTTACAGGCGCTCAAAGTCGACGTCCTCGTTGCAGGCGGCGGCCCCTGCGGCCTCAT
>CAMCNQ010000282.1 GCA_945875955.1 Limnohabitans sp. Rim8
ATGCACACCTGATTTCCTTGTCCCAGATCGAGCGATTGGCATCCATGAAAAAACCGGCCGCTTCGGCCAGTGAGAAGACTGCCGCACTGAGTGGTACCGATACCCTGCAATAAGCAGTAGCCGCCCGGTGGCTGCTTTGCCAAAAGCGGTCTCGGGGTTATTTCATGGTGGATCTTCAATGGAATTGAGCGAAGGGGTCAAGGCATGGTCAATTTTTCTGAAGCACGAGAGCGGCGAATACTGCCGTGGTGTTTGTTCGCTTTGTCGGCGACAGCATTCACTTGCGTTCAGGCCCAAGACAAGCCTTCAACGCTGAGTTTGCAAGCACTGGTATCACAAGTGCGTGAACTGAACAAAGACATTCTCATCAAGCGGGCTGAAAAGGGAATTGCCGCTACTGGGCTTGACCGCGCAGCAGCCGCTTTTCAACCCCTTGCCAGTGTCTCTGCCACCGATGGTCGTAACCGCCAACCCAGCACCTACGAAGAAAGGTTGTCCAGACCCGGTGCAGTCGATTCTTTTTATCAGCGCGATGGCCAGGATTTCACGGCTGGCGTTAGCCAGTTGCTGCCATCGGGTGCCAAACTCGAAGCCAAAAGCAGCCTGTCCCGCTTCATCACCAACGTCAATCAAGCCCAACCGGACCGCCCTGCAGGCGCCAAAGACAACCGCAGCTTTTGGGGCCTGACTTTGACGCAACCATTGGCCAAAGATGGAGGTGTCGAGGTCACCCAGGCGCGTGGCTTGGTGGCACAACTCGATTTTGCCGTTGCAGAGCACACCATGTCCGATACCGAATCCAGTGTGGTGGCCGATGCCACATTGGGCTACTACGAGTTGGTCTTGGCGCAGCACCGCGTGAGCGCAGCCCATGAAAAAATCCAGACTGGGAAGGGTCTGCTCAGCCAAGCGCGAGAGTTATCACGCCAGGGTCGCTTGCCTGAAACCGAAGTTTGGGAAGTCGAAAACGCAATGTCTCGTTTTCAGGCCGGACTCAGCGAAGCCATGCAAGCCGAGCGCGAGCGCTTGAATCGACTGAACACCTTGCTCATGCGAGCGGCCGGTGCTGAAACACCCGTTTGGCGTGCAGGCGATCCTTTGCCTGAAGTGACCATCCGCGATGCGGAGACTTCTCATTCGCTGAGCTTGGCCATGGACAATCGGCCAGACTTTTTGATGTACAAGAAACTGCTCGAACGTGAGGGCTTGCAGTTGGCGTATGCCAAAAATCAAGCTTTGCCGCGCATTGATTTGGTGGCCAGTTATGGCCTAAACGGACTGGCTTATGCCGCCAGAACAGCACTGAACCCCAGCTCCATGGCTGACAACCCGACCTGGACCCTTGGGTTGCAAATGCAGATGCCGCTGGGCGAAAACCGCCAAGGCCGCGCAGACATTGTGGCTGCGCAGTTGCGCCGTGAAAACGCTCTGCTTTCTCTCAAAGCACTCGAAGTTCAAATTGCCAACGACATCGACACCAGCTTGAGCATGCGTGCCAGTGCCTTCGAGCGATGGACGCAATGGCAAGCGGTGGCAAAACGTGAACAACAGCAATTGGAATTGGAGCGCAAACGATTTGCAGCGGGACGCAGTGAAATGCGCGAAATCCTCATGCGTGAAGAGCGTGCTGTGAACGCGCGATTGATGCAGCAGGAGCAGCAACTGGCATTTGCCAAGGCGCAAGTTGTGCTGGAGTCGGCCCAGGGCACATTGCTCCAGCGATGGCCATCATGAGGCGTTTGAACAGCATGAGCGCATGGTTGTCTGTATTCAGGGCCACGGTGTTGGCCCTTTTGCCCTGGGGGATGGCGGTCGCACAACCTGCCACTCCCCTGAACAATGGCGCAACGAAATCTCAGAGTGCCGCGGTGGGCGTGACTCAAGCCTTGCGCGATGTCAAGCTCAGCATGACCGTGGCCGGTCGTATTGATGGGGTTTTCGTCCGCGAAGGCTCGCGGGTGCGACAAGGCCAGTTGTTGATGCATCTGGACCGAACACTGGAGGAGCTGGAGGTGCAGCGCCGACGTCTGTTGGTGGAAGACACCGCCCGACTGCAAGAGCTACAGCAAAAAGAAAAAATATTGACCGAGCAAGTCAACGCTTTGCAGTCCTTGCTGGCCAATGGCGGCGTTTCGCGTAAGCAAGGGGAGGACGAGATGTTGGCGCTGGGCTCTGTGAGTGCAGAGCGCAAAACCATAGAAGCGATGAAGGTCCGAGAGCGTGTTGAATTGGCCTTGGCGCAAGAGGCTTTTGAGCGGCGTCACCTGCGTTCGCCGATTGACGGTGTCATCACCAAGGTGGCACTGCGCGTCGGTGAAAGTGTGGGGCCGCATGAACCCGTGATCGCCGTGGTGGACATCAGCCGCGTGCGCTTCATGGGCACTGTCCCCGCCCGTGCAGGTCTCTCACTGAAGTTGGGCAGTACCGTCAAGATTGAATTGGGGCAAGACACGCCATCCAAAACCCGATCAGCCAAGGTGGTGTTTGTCTCCCCCATCACCGACCCCTCCAGTGGCTTGATTGAAGTCATTGCAGAGTTTGACAATTTAGATGGCTCCATCCGACCCGGCATCAGTGGCCGACTGTTGTTCTGATCGTCTGCTCATGAACGCTTCTTCTCAAAAATTGAACCAAGCAGTCCAAGATGCGGAGGCTGTCAGTTCTGTGTGGGACGAGCTGGTGGCATGGCAAGGCACAGTGCAGGTGTTTTGGGAGCATTACCTCCAAGCGGTGGGGCAGCAATTGGGTGCACGGCGCGTATTGTTGTTGTCCTCAGGAGTGGGGCAACCTTGGCAAGCCCTGGCCCAATGGCCAGCGCAGGCTCCAGAACTGGCCAGTGATGCCGACGAGGCTTTGCAACTGTTGCAGCGCGCGCAACCTGGTGAACCCGTCTTGAGCCACAAGGCGCAAGGTGGATGCGTTTTGGCCATGTCGATGCTGAACGCACCCGTTGGTACCAGCCGTGTCGCTGCTTTGGTGGCCTGGTTGACGGTTGGCGCCGAGCTGTCCCCAAATCAATTGAAGGCTTGGGCTCAATCGGTGGCCCAAGTGCCTGCTGCTTTTGCCAGGCAATCTGCCGCGACCTCTGCGCTGCAGACCGCCGAAGTGCTGGGCGACGTGAACGACCCGCTTTCTGCCGAGCCCCATGCGCAGCGGCTCTACCAAATCTTGCGCCTGTCCATCGACTTGTCCCAGCAGGACCGGTTTTTGCACCGTGCCTACGAGTTGTGCAACGCACTGGCCTTGCGTTTTAACACCGACCGTGTCTCATTGGGCTGGATGCACCCGCCTTATGTCCGGTTGACAGCCATCAGTCACATTGAAAAATTCGATCCGCAATCGAACCTGACACGGGCATTGGAAAGTGCCATGGAAGAGGCGGCAGACCAATCGGGCGATTTGGTCTACCCCGTGCCAGAGGCATCTCGTCAGGTGCACCGCGCGCACGAGTCCTACGCCTTGATGCAAGGCGTGGCGGCCTTGGCCAGCGTGCCGCTGCGTGAGGGCGCTGATGTCAAGGGCGTTTTGTGCCTTGAAAGGCGGCAGGGCGTTTGGACCAACGAGGAGCTGTGGGAACTGCAGCTGATTGGGCAGACTGTGGTGCGTCCTTTGGCGCAACTGCAGCAAAGCGACCGATGGTGGGGCGCACGCGCCAAATCCAGGCTGCAAAAATCGCTGTCGCAAATCCTGCAACCCAAGCAAAGCACCTGGAAACTGGCGGGTCTCTTGTCTTTGGTGACCTTGCTGGTCTTGATTTTCTTGCCTTGGTCATTCCGAGTCGATGCCACCTTGACTTTGCGCAGCAAGGATTTGCTTTTTATGCCCGCACCTTTTGATGGCTATTTGCAGCAAGTGCATGTTGAAGTGGGTGACAAAGTCCAAGCCGGTCAAGTGTTGGTTCAACTGGACACGCGCGACCTGGTGCTCGAAGAATCCATGGCAGAAGCCGATGTCATGCGCTTTAGCCGAGAAGCCGAAAAAGCCCAAGCAAGCCGTCAACTGGCCGAGATGCAGATCAACCTGGCGCGTCACGACCAATCGGCCTCGCGCCTGGCCCTGGTTCGCCACCAATTGGCGCACGCCAAAGTGACCGCGCCCCATGCCGGCGTGGTGGTGGAGGGAGAGCTCAAGAAAAACCTGGGTGCACCTTTGCGCAAGGGCGACTTGTTGCTCAAACTGGCCCAAACCGACGACACCTATTTGGAGTTGGAAATTGACCAGGTCGATGTCCACGAGGT
>CAMCNQ010000283.1 GCA_945875955.1 Limnohabitans sp. Rim8
ACAGCGCTCATGTACCTCTCCGATCATGGTGAGTCCTTGGGCGAGAAGGGCCTGTATTTGCATGGCATGCCGTACAGCCTGGCCCCCAAAGAGCAGACCCATGTGCCCATGCTGGTGTGGTTGTCCAAGCCCTTGCAAAGCCAGCGTGGCTGGAGCATGGCGTGCCTGAAGGGGCAAAGCACCAACGCCTTGTCGCACGACAACCTGTTTCACTCCTTGCTGGGCTTGGCGCAAGTGCGCACGGCCTTGGTGAAACCGGAACTGGACATTTTTTCGGCCTGTGCGGCAGGCCGCTGAGCGCGCAGGCGCAGCGCCCAACAGGCCGGTTTTGGCAGGTGGATCGGAAAATGGGGACAATACAGCCCTGATTTCCCATCTGTTTTGACCCCCATGGCCCTGCTTCCCATTCTTTGCTATCCCGACCCACGCCTGCACAAGGTGGCTCAACCCGTTCAAGCGGTGGATGAACGCGTTCGCTCCTTGGTTGACGACATGTTGGAGACCATGTACGAGGCCAGTGGCATAGGGCTGGCGGCCACCCAGGTCGACGTGCACCTGCGTTTGGTGGTGATCGACGTGTCCGAACAGCGCAACCAGCCCTTGGTGCTGATCAACCCCGAAATCACCTGGATGAGCGAGGAGCGCGTCAAAGGCGAAGAAGGTTGCTTGTCGGTGCCCGGCATTTACGACGGTGTGGAGCGCGCCAGTGCCGTCAAGGTCAAGGCCTTGGACCGCCACGGCAAGACGCAGCATGTGGAGGCCGAAGGCATGTTGGCCATTTGCATGCAACATGAAATGGACCACTTGTTGGGCAAGGTGTTTGTGGAATACCTCTCGCCCCTCAAGCAAGGCCGAATCAAGACCAAAATGGTCAAAGCCCAAAAAGCCGAGCGTTGACCCCAGGATGCGCTTGATTTTTGCGGGCACGCCCGAATTCGCCCAAGTGGCCATGGTCGCGCTGCATGCGGTCGGACACGAGCTGGTCTTGGTCTTGACCCAGCCCGACCGCCCGGCCGGGCGGGGCATGAAGTTGCAGGCCTCGCCCGTCAAGCAATGGGCTTTGCAAAACCAGGTGCCGCTGGCCCAGCCACGCAGCTTGCGGCTGGATGGCAAATACCCTGAAGATGCTGCAGCGGCGCGCACGCTCATGCTGGCCGCAAATGCCCAGGCCATGGTGGTTGCCGCTTATGGCCTGATCTTGCCCCAATGGGTCTTGGACCTGCCCCCCAAAGGTTGCATCAACATCCATGCCTCCTTGCTGCCGCGCTGGCGGGGCGCGGCCCCCATCCACCGCGCCATTGAAGCGGGCGATGCGCAAACCGGCATCACCATCATGCAAATGGACGCGGGCCTGGACACGGGCGACATGCTGCTGGTGCGCACGGCAGCGATTGGGCCCAGCGACACCACCGCCGCGCTGCACGACCGCTTGGCCAGCTTAGGGGGCATGGCCGTGGTGCAAGCCCTGTCCGAACTCGACCACTTGAAACGCCAGCCCCAAGCCAGCGCGGGGGTCAGCTACGCGCACAAAATTGAAAAAACCGAAGCGGCACTGGACTGGACACTGAGCGCCGACGTGTTGGCCCGCCGCATCCGTGCGTTTGACCCGTTTCCGGGCATGACCGTGCCCTTGCACACCGCCCACGGCACCGAAACCCTGAAGCTGTGGCATGCCCAGGCAGAGCCCTATGCCGGAGCCGCCGAGCCGGGCAGCGTGCTGCAGGCCGATGCCTCGGGCATCAGGCTGGCTTGTGGCCAGGGCCAGTTGTGTGTGACCCAGTTGCAGCGCCCCGGCGGCAAGCGGCTGACGGCCGCAGACTTTTTGCGCGCTTGCCCCTTGGCCGTTGGCCAGCGATGGGTGGGCTGATGTTTCTGTCTGCGCGCTTGTACCGCCATCCGGCTTTTCGGGTGGGCATGCGCGAGGTCTCTCCCCAGTTGCCCGGCATTGCCGCTTGGGGCTTGATGACCGGTGTGGCCATGGTCAAGTCGGGCATGAGCGTGTTCGACGCCAGTGCCATGGCCTTGCTGGTGTTTGCCGGCAGCTCGCAATTGGCCGCGATCCCCCTGATCGTGGCGGGCGCGCCAGCGTGGGTGATTTTGGCCACCGGTTTTTGTGTCAATTTGCGCTTCATGGTGTTCAGCCTGCATCTGCGGCCTTTTCTGATTCACCTGCCGCTTTGGCAGCGTTTGAGCCATGGCTACCTGACGGCCGACATCAGCTATGTGCTGTTCACCCGCAAATACCCCAAACCGGCCACCTCGGACCAGGGGCGGCTGGAGCAAGAGGCGTATTTGTCGGGCAACGACTTTCTCAATTGGTTCACTTGGATCGTGGCCAACCTTGCGGGCATTGCCCTGGCCAATGGGATCCCACCCGCTTGGGGTCTGGGTTTTGCCGGCATCTTGTGCTTGCTGGGCATACAGTGCTCACTGGCCAGTTCTCGCATGCGCCTGTTGTCGTCTGCGGTGGCCGGCGTGGCGGCGGTGGTGGCTTACGCTTTGCCGCTCAAGCTCAACATCGTGGTGGCGATCGCGGTGGCCGTGATCTTGTGCATGACGGTGGATAAACTCAGGCCTGCTTCTCGGGGGCTGGCATGAACGGCAGTGAACTGTGGACACTGGCGGTCATTGTGGGGCTGGCGCTGATCACGGTGCTCACCCGCAGTTTCTTTTTCATCTCTGACAAAAGCTGGAATTTGCCCAAATGGGCAGAGCACGGCCTGCAGTACGCGCCCATTGCCGCTTTGTCGGCCGTGGTTGTTCCTGAAATCGTCACGGTGCAGGGCGTGCTGATCACCACATGGCAAGATGCGCGGCTGTTTGCCGCCTTGGTTGGGGCGGCGGCCTATTTTTGGCAACGCAGCGTCTTGCTGACCATCGTCTCGGGCATGCTGGTTTACCTGCCTTTGCACTTGGGCTTAGGCTGGTAAAGCCCATCTTGGGCTTTGGTCCTTTTGCTTGCTGTTGGCGCATTCATCCC
The DNA here is from genome assembly GCA_945875955.1 of Limnohabitans sp. Rim8. Taxonomy (GTDB): domain Bacteria; phylum Pseudomonadota; class Gammaproteobacteria; order Burkholderiales; family Burkholderiaceae_C; genus Limnohabitans_A. The sequence goes on from CAMCNQ010000283.1 coordinate 2,981, forward strand.
TTGGTCCGGCTGGCTTTTAGAATCAGCCTCGTCTTTTCACCTTTATCCATTCCAATCAATGAACGTCATCCGCTTTTCTGATTTGTGTGCCCAAGGCCAAGCCGAAGGAAAACGGGTCTTCATCCGCGCCGACCTGAACGTGCCGCAGGCCGACGACGGCAGCATCACCGAAGACACCCGGGTGCGCGCCAGCGTGCCCTGCATCCAAATGGCGCTGAAGGCCGGTGCCGCCGTCATGGTGACCAGCCATTTGGGCCGCCCCACCGAGGGTGCGTTCAAGCCCCAAGATTCGCTGGCCCCGGTGGCCAAGCGCTTGGCCGAGTTGTTGGGCAGGCCGGTGCCGCTGCTGGCCAACTGGGTTGACGGTGTGGACGTGGCCCCCGGCCAGGTGGTGCTGCTGGAGAACTGCCGCGTCAACCCCGGCGAGAAAAACAACGACGAAAGCCTCTCGCGCAAGATGGCCGCGCTGTGCGACATCTATGTGAACGACGCCTTTGGCACGGCCCACCGCGCCGAGGGCACGACTTATGGCATTGCCCAGTTTGCCCCCATCGCTTGTGCAGGCCCCTTGCTGGCGGCCGAGATCGACGCCATCACCCAGGCCCTGGCCAATCCCAAGCGGCCCTTGGTGGCCATCGTGGCGGGCTCCAAGGTCTCGACCAAGCTGACCATTTTGAAAAGCCTGTCGCACAAGGTAGACCAGCTGATCGTGGGCGGCGGCATTGCCAACACCTTCATGCTGGCGGCGGGCCTGAAGATTGGCAAAAGCCTGGCCGAGGCCGACTTGGTGGACGAGGCGCGCGCCGTGATCGAATCCATGAAGGCGCGTGGCGCTGAAGTCCCTATCCCCACCGATGTGGTGGTGGCCAAGTCCTTTGCGCCGGATGCGGTGGCCACCGTCAAGCCAGCCAGCGAGGTGGCCGAGGACGACCTGATCTTGGACATTGGCCCCGAGACGGCGGCCAGGCTGGCCGAGCAGCTCAAGCAGGCGGGCACCATCGTGTGGAACGGCCCGGTGGGGGTGTTCGAGTTTGCGGCGTTTGAAAACGGCACCCGGGTGATTGCGCAGGCGATCGCCGAATCCAGCGCGTTCAGCATCGCGGGCGGCGGCGACACCTTGGCGGCGATCGCCAAATACGGCATCGACAAGCAGGTGGGCTACATCTCCACCGGTGGCGGCGCTTTCCTGGAAATCCTGGAGGGCAAAACCCTGCCCGCTTT
>CAMCNQ010000284.1 GCA_945875955.1 Limnohabitans sp. Rim8
TGGCTGGTCGGTGCCAAGCCCTGGCTTTTCATGGCCGAAATTGGTGGTGGCCAAATCACAAGAAATCACCCGATTGAGCGGCATTTACGAAAACATGTTGCAAAACTCCGGGGTGCAGCTTTTTCGCGGCAGCGCCCGTTTTGAAGACCCGCACACCTTGCTGGTCGATGGGCAGCGCATCACGGCCACACATTTCTTGATCGCCACGGGGGGCACGCCCGCGCTGCCCGACATCCCGGGCATTGCCCATGCCGTGACTTCCAACGAGGCGTTTGATTTGCCTGCACTGCCACGCAAGCTGCTGGTGGTGGGCGGGGGCTACATCGCGGTGGAGTTTGCAGGCATTTTCAATGGCCTGGGCTCAGAGGTCACCCTGCTGCTGCGGGGCAGTCAGTTGTTGCGCGGCTTTGACCAAGCCGTGGCCCTTCATTTGCAAGAAGAGATGGCGCGCAAGGGCATTCGCATCCTGAAGGACACCCAGGCCCTCGCCTTGACGCGTCAAGCCGACGGGCAAATCGATGTGCAGCTGAGTGGTGGCCTGACCGGCAGCGAGCGCTTTGACACCGTGATGGTTGCCACCGGACGCCATCCCCAGACAGAAGGGCTGAATTTGGCGGCCGCAGGCCTGCATGTGACAAAGGGTGGCGGCGTCATGGTGGATGCTTTCGGGCAAAGCGCTGTGCCACACATCCATGCCGTGGGTGATGTGACCGAAACCCAGGCGCTGACCCCGGTGGCCTTGGCCCAAGGCGCTGCACTGGCCCGCAGCCTGTTCGGGCCAGAACGCAAAGCGGTGCAGCTGGGGCATGTGGCCACGGCGGTGTTCAGCCAGCCTCCCATTGGCACGGTGGGCTTGAGCGAAGAAGAGGCCTTGGCCCAATTCGCAGAAATCGATGTGTACGAATCGCGCTTCAAGGTTTTGCGCAACAACTTGTCGGGCCGGGCAGAAAAAAGCCTGATGAAACTGGTGGTGGACACCGCCAGCCAGCGCGTGCTGGGCATGCACATGGTGGGCCCCGATGCGCCAGAAATCATGCAGGGTCTGGCGCTGGCCATGAACCTGGGGGCCACCAAGGCCGACATGGATGCCACCGTTGGCATCCACCCCACTTCGGCAGAAGAGTTCATGACCATGCGCGACAAGCGCACCGTGCGCCGCGCCAGCTGAGCGCGCAGGCGGCGGCGCCCGCCAAGGCAGTGCCTGCACAAACCGCTCAGGTTTTGAGCACCACCGGTTCCAGCGCATCGACTTGGGCGAGGACGCGCCCCACCACGGCGGCATGCACATAGCCTGCGGCTTGCAGCGCCTGCACGCAGTTTGCTGCATGCGCTGCGGGCACGCTGGCCAGCAAACCGCCTGCGGTTTGCGGGTCAAACAGCAGCGGGTAACGGGGGTCTTGGTTGAAGTCGTCGCCATTGCGCAAGGCCCTGCGCAGGCGCACATTGGCCGACTGCAAGGAGCTGAAAATGCCCGCCTTGACGCAGTCCACCGCGCCGTCGAGCAGCGGCAAGGTGCTCAGTTGCAACTCGGCATCCACGCCAGAGGGGCGGGTCATCTCCAGCAGGTGGCCGAGCAAACCAAAACCCGTCACATCGGTGCAGGCGGTGACGCCATGCGCACGCAGCAGCACGGCCGCTTCCTGGTTGGACTGCAGCATAGACTGCAAGGCCGAATCGATCCAGCGGCCCTTGGCCGCGTGGCGGGCCTGTGCCGCAAACAAGCTGCCTGTGCCAATGGCTTTGGTCAACACCAGCAGATCGCCCACCTGCATGCCGCCTTTGCGCGTCAGGCCGCTCATGTCATCGGGAATCAGGCCATTGATGGCAAAGCCCAGCGCCAATTCCTGGCCTTCACCGGTGTGGCCGCCCACCAAAGCGCAGCCTGCGGCGTTGAGCACCTCGATGGCCCCTGCCATCATCTGGCCCAGCTGGTCTTTGACCTTGCCCTCCAAGCCCGGTGGCACGGTGGCGATCGCGGTGGCCGACTGGGCTTGGGCACCCATGGCAAAAACATCCCCCAAGGCATGGTTGGCGGCCACTTTGCCAAACAGGTAGGGGTCGTCCATGAAGGCCCGAAAAAAGTCCACCGTCTGCACCACGGCCATGCCCGTAGGCACGCGCACCACAGCGGCGTCGTCGGGTGCATGCAGGCCAATGAGCACATCGGCGCGCGCAACCGGTTTTAATTCAGCCAGCGCCTGCGACAAGACATCGGCCCCCACCTTGGCACCACAGCCGCCGCAGCGCATGGCGATGGCCGAGATGGCTTGCAGCGATTCTTCGTTACTCAGCAGCAAGCGGCTGGGCGCGGTCTTGCTTTGCGCGCGTATGTCTTTGAGCAACTGTCCCATCGAATGCATGGCGCTGTGCACACTGACGCCAGGATGCGCGGCGTGCATGTCGGGCAGTTCGGTGAAGCGGCGCATGAATTGGCGGTCGATGCGGTCTTTCCAGCGCCAGACCCAGTCGCCACCAAAGCCCAAGCGGCCACGTGAGGCCACCGCATGGCGGTTGCCGGTGGAGATCAATGCCAGCCACTGGCGCTGGGGGTTGTAGGGCTGCAGTTTTTCGCCGCGCAGACTGCGGCGCAAGTTGTCGGCCAAGGGCTTGCCCATGCGCACCGCAAACACCCCGGCTTTTTCCAGCGGCCGGTCCACAAACGAGGCGATGTCACCAGCGGCAAACACCAGGGGGTCGTTCAGCGACTGCAATTGCGCATTGACCTGAATAAAGCCATGCGCATCGAGCTTTAGGCCGGTGCTTTGCAGCCAGCGGGGGCCACCGGCCTGGGTGACCCAAATGGTTTCATCGGCGTCAAAGGTTCGGCCGTCTTGGGTGTGCAAGCAGCCAGGCGAGACCTGCACCACCTCGGCCTGGGTGTGCAACTCGACGTTGCGCTCGCGCATGACCTTGGCAAAGCGCTCACGCACGCCAGGGTTGTGGGTGGGCAAGATCGAATCGCCTGAAGTGAGCAAAACAAAGCGCAGGTCTTCCGGGTTGCGACCCAAAGCCCTGAGTTCGTTGCGCAAGCGGTATTGCATGGACAGCAGCAACTCCACACCGCCCGCACCGCCGCCCACCACCGCAACCGTCATGGGCCCTCGGTAGGCGGGCCAATGACGCGCTTTGTCCAGCAGGGCCAGCCAGCGCGGATTGAACTGGGCAATGGGCTTGACCGGCAGCGCCATGGCTTTGGCGCCTTCGACGTTGTGCAGTTGCGGGGTCGAGCCGATGTTGATCGACAGCAGGTCGTAAGCCACGGCTGGACGCGCACGGCACAGAACCTGCTGGTTTTGGCGGTCAATGCCCACCACCGCATCGCGGTACAGGCGCGCTCCGGCAAAGGCGCACAGACGCCCCAGGTCGATGTGCACTTCGTCAAAGCTGTAATGGCCCGAGATGTAGCCCGGCAGCATGCCCGAGTAGGGGGTGTCGATGTCGGTGCAAACAACAGTGATGCGCAAACCCGGCTCGGGTCGCATGGCAAACCTGCGCAACACGGCCACATGGCTGTGGCCGCCGCCGACCAGCACCAGATCGCGCAGCACGGTTTGATTCGAAAAAGGCATTCTGATTTCCCAATGGTCTTGCACCCGGTGGTGCAAGGCGGCCCGCTTGGCCAACCGTTCAAACAAGAGGGCACACAGGGCGTGCCAATGCCCCAAGTGTGCCATCTGCATGTGAAGTTGCAGGGCAAACCCCCGGTTCAGTAGGGCCTGGTCGTGCTTTGGCCAAGCGAGACCGGCCCGATGGGCCGAATCAAACTGCGCGCCTCAGCCCGATTGAGCCCCGCCCAAACGCAGCAGTTCGTCGATCAAGACGTGGGTCTTCAAGGTGTCGGCACCCGTCACACGGGGTGGGCGCTTTTCCACAATCGCGTCGATGAAGTCACTCAACAAGGCACGGTGGGGTTCGTGCGAAAAGTCCATCATGTTGGCACCACTGCCAGTGCCGCCTTCACTGGCCAGGTTCAGCGTCTCACCGGACAACCACTGCACTTGCAAGCTGGCGCCGCTCAGGCGCGCGCTGCCCAGCGTGCCAATCACCTCGATGGTTTCAGCAAAGCCCGGGTACATGGCCGTGGTGGCCATCAGGTCGCCCGGTGCGCCGTTGGCCAAAACCAGCAGGGCGCTGACATGGTCTTCGGTTTCCATTTGGTGCAGACGGGT
>CAMCNQ010000285.1 GCA_945875955.1 Limnohabitans sp. Rim8
TGCGACATGGCAGACAAAGACCCGCGCCTGGTGGCCATCACCCCCGCCATGCGAGAGGGTTCGGGCATGGTGGCATTCAGTCAACGTTTTCCCAGCCGTTACCACGATGTTGGCATCGCCGAGCAACATGCCGTGACCTTTGCCGCGGGCTTGGCCTGCGAAGGCCTCAAGCCGGTGGTGGCCATTTACTCGACTTTTTTACAACGCGCCTACGACCAGTTGATCCACGATGTGGCCTTGCAGAAATTGCCCGTGGTGTTTGCCTTGGACCGCGCAGGTTTGGTGGGGGCCGACGGCCCTACCCATGCCGGCATGTACGACATCGCCTTCACCCGCTGCATTCCCAATATGAGCGTGGCTTGCCCAGCCGATGAAAAAGAATGCCGGCAATTGCTCAGCACCGCTTACACACTGGACCACCCGGTCACCGTGCGCTACCCCCGAGGTGCCGGTGTGGGCGCTGCCGTTGACACCGACTTGACCCCCTTGCCTTGGGGCCAAGCGCAGGTGCGCCGGCAAGGCGAAGGCGTGGCCATTTTGGCTTTTGGTCCCTTGCTTCACGAGGCTTTGACCGCGGCGCAGGCCTTGAACGCCACTGTCGTCAACATGCGTTGGGCCAAGCCCCTGGATCTGCAAACCTTGAAGGAAATCGCCCAAACACACGACCGCTTGGTCACCGTGGAAGACGGCACCCGCAAGGGCGGTGCAGGTGCTGCTGTGCTGGAGGCCTTGCAAGACATGGGCTTGATCAAGCCGGTGCTGGTCATCGGGTTTGAAGACGAGTTCACGGAACACGGTGACCCCAAGCAGTTGATGCAGCAATATGGCCTCACGGCCGAAGGCATTGCGCAGCGCATTGCGCAGCAATGGCCGGATGTACAAAGTACACCCTTGCTCAGAAGGGTTGTCTGAATGGCTGTTTGGACGCTGGGACTGAACCACCGCACTGCCCCCATTGATTTGCGGGAGCGTTTCGCGTTCGCGTCGGAAAAACTCGAACAATCCTTGAAGGGGCTGCGCCAAAGCTTTGCGACGCACAAAGAAGTCGCCATTTTGTCCACTTGCAACCGGACAGAAATTTACTGCGCCGGCGATGCGGTGCATTGGCCGGAAACACTGGCCTGGTTGGCGCAAACCGGGCAAACCGGGGTGGACGTGTTGCAGTCGCACACCTACCGGCTGGAGGGGGATGCGTCGGCGCGCCATGCCTTCAGAGTGGCCAGCGGCCTTGACTCCATGGTGTTGGGCGAGTCCCAAATACTGGGGCAACTCAAAAATGCTGTCCGCTTGGCCGCCAACACCGGGGCCTTGGGCACCACACTCAACCAACTTTTTCAGCGCTCATTTGCGGTGGCCAAGGAAGTCAGAAGTTCCACCGACATTGGCGCGCATTCCATCAGCATGGCGGCCGCATCCGTTCGCTTGGCCAGTCGCATTTTTGAGAATATCCAAGACACCCATGTTTTGTTTGTGGGCGCAGGCGACATGATCGAGTTGTGTGTGGCCCACTTTGCCGCCAAGTCACCGCGCAGCATCACCATTGCCAACCGCTCGCCCGAAAGGGCCGAGGCCTTGGCCACCCTGCATGGGGGCCAATGCATGCCCTTGGCCGATTTGCCGAACCGCTTGCACGAATTTGATGTGGTGATCAGCTGCACCGCCAGCACCTTGCCTTTGATTGGCCTGGGGGCAGTGAACCGGGCTTTGCGGACCAGAAAAAAACGGCCCATGTTCATGGTCGACCTGGCCGTGCCGCGTGACATCGAGCCCGAAGTCAAAGGTTTGACGGATGTGTATTTGTACACCGTTGACGACCTCACCGAGGTGATCAGCAGCGGTCAATCGCAGCGCCAAGAGGCCGTGGTGGACGCCGAGGCCATCATCGACGAAGGGGTTCAAAAGTTCATGACCTGGCTGGACCACCGAAGCCATGTGCCCGTGATCCAAGAACTGCATGTGCAAGCCGATGCTTGGCGACAAACAGAATTGGCCCGAGCCCGCAAACTCATAGAAAGAGGCCAAGACATCGACAGCGTGATGGAGTCCATGTCCCTGGGTTTGATGAAAAAAATGCTGAACGGCCCCTTGCGAGAATTGCAGCATGCCCAAGGGGCGCACAGACAGCAGACCCTGGACGCGGTCAAGCACATGTTTTTGAGTGCTTGATGGCGCGCGGGTCTGTGGGCAATTATTTTTTGCTATGGGGTCCTTGCAGGGGTACATGATCTGCGAAGATTCAGCCCCATGCTCACCGTATCCCACCTCTCCTTGAGTCGCGGCCATCGCCGGCTTTTTTCCGATGTTTCCTTCAGCTTGATGCCGGGGCAGTGGCTGCACCTAGAGGGTGACAACGGCGTTGGCAAAACCAGCTTGCTGCGCCTGCTGTGTGGTCTTGGCGTGTGTGAGCAAGGCGAAGTGACCTGGAAAAATCAACCCATCCTGCAAGAGCCTGAAAACTTCAGGGCCGATTTGCTTTATTTGGGCCATCAATTGGCCCTGAAAGAAGATCTGAGTCCCTTTGAAAACCTGCGGGTGGATGCCGCCGTGTCCGGGCGAGATGGGCCGGTTGACCGTGTCATGGCCGCCTTGGGTCAAATGGGTTTGCGGGGGCGTGAGCACCTGCCCGTGAGGGTCTTGTCCCAGGGGCAAAAAAGGCGCACCGCCTTGTCCCGTTTGCTCATCAGTCGCGCACCCTTATGGATTTTGGATGAGCCCTTTGTGGCCCTGGACGCGGCCGCGCAAAATGCGTTGACAGGGGTGATCAATGCACATTTAAACGCCGCAGGCATGTTGCTGGTGACCAGCCACCAACCCCTGACTTTGCAGGGTCAGGCCTGTTCTTACCGGTTGAAGGCATGAGCGCTTTTTGGGCCGTTGTTCAGCGCGATTTGGTTTTGGCTTTTCGGCGCAAGACCGAGGTCATCACCGCCGTCTTCTTTTTCGTTGTGGTGGCCGCCTTGTTTCCTTTGGGCATTGGTCCGGAAATGAACACCTTGCGCTTGGTCGCCCCCGGCATTTTGTGGGTCGGGGCTTTGCTGGCCAGCATGTTGTCTCTTGGGCGCTTGTTTGCCGCCGACTTTGCCGATGGCACGCTGGAACAAATGGCCTTGTCGCCAAACAGTTTATCGGTTCTGGTGGCCGCCAAAATTTTGGCGCATTGGTTAATCTCTGGACTTCCGTTGGTCTTGTTGGCTCCTGTTTTAGGCCTGCAATTTGACCTGCCTGAACAGGCCTTGTGGCTGTTGACTCTGAGCCTGCTGTTGGGGACGCCGGTGCTGTCATTGGTTGGGGCCATTGGTGCGGCACTCACCTTGGGTGTTCGTGGGGGAGATGTTTTGTTGTCTTTGTTGGTTTTGCCCTTGTACGTGCCGGCTTTGATTTTTGGCGCTGGCGCTGTCCAAGCGCAAATGAGTGGCTTGGGGGCAGGGGCGCATTTGTCCATTTTGGCCGCCATGGCCTTGGTCGCCGCGGTGTTTAGCCCTTGGGTCAGCGCCGCCGCGCTTAGACTGGCGCTGGAATGATGAGCCTTGCTTGATTGAACGATGAATAAAATTTTGTTTCATTACGCTGCACCGCAGAACTTCTACGCCTTGGCTGGTCGTTTGTGGCCTTGGGTCGCGGCTTTGGCCGCTGCACTGACAGTTTGGGGTTTGTACTTGGGCCTGTTTGTGGCCCCCACCGACTTTCAGCAAGGTGAGGGTTACCGCATTATTTTTGTGCATGTGCCCGTGTCTTGGATGTCCATGATCATCTACCTGGCCATGGCCTTTTGGGCATTTTTAGGTTTGACCTTGAACACGCGTTTGTCCGGCATGATGTGTCGCGCCTTGGCCCCGACCGGGGCGATTTTTGCTTTCTTGTCGCTGTGGACCGGCGCGCTCTGGGGCAAACCCATGTGGGGCGCTTGGTGGGTCTGGGACGCCCGCCTGACCTCGGAGCTGATTTTGTTTTTCCTGTACTTGGGCTACATCGCCTTGACCAACGCCATTGACGATCCCCGGCGCGCCGACAAAGCCGGTGGTATCTTGGCCTTGGTGGGCGCGCTCAATGTGCCGGTGATTTATTTCTCTGTGAAATGGTGGAACACCTTGCACCAAGGCGCCTCGGTGTCCTTGACCAAAGGTTCGAAA
>CAMCNQ010000286.1 GCA_945875955.1 Limnohabitans sp. Rim8
CTTTCTTTGGCATTGCTTTGCTGGTGGGATTCTTGTGTTTTGGCGCATGGCAAACCATGCCCCAGTTGGATGCGCACATGCACCACCCCGAGCGCACCAGCGTCTGGCGCGGCATTGGCCAGGTTTTGTCTGAAACCAACCACCTCAAAGCCTTTGGGGTGTCGGGTTTGATGATGTTTGCCAGTTTCACGGTCATCCCCTACATCACCATCTACCTGCAGTCCAACGCGGGCATGAAAGCCGGTGAGGTGCCTTTGATTTACCTGTTTGGTGGCCTGGCCACTCTGTTCAGCGCCCGCTATTTTGGACGGATGACCGATCGCATGGGCAAGGTCAAGATGTTTCAGCGCCTGGCCTTGGCCGTGGTGCTGCCTTTGATGGCGACCACGCTTTCTCAGGGTTTGCCACTGTGGGGCCTGTTGGGGGTCTCCACCGTGTTTTTTGCGCTCACGAGTGGTCGCATGATCCCTGGCATGGCGATGATTTCATCCGCCGTAGAGCCCCGCCTGCGGGGCACCTTCATGACCATGAATTCGGCGGTGCAATCGGCCGCCATGGGCGTGGCCGCCTTGCTCTCTGGCCTGATCGTGGGGCGAGATGACTTGGGGCAACTCACCTTTTATTGGGTGGCGGGATTGTTGGGGGTGTTGGCCAGCGTCTTGAGCGCTTGGCTGGCCGGTCGGTTGCGCATGCATGGTGCGCCTGTTGCTGCGGCTTGACGGGCTGGCCCTGAAGCGGCATTTTGCTGCCCCGCTACATGGGCATGACCATCTGCTTCAAACAACACGATAGCACCGAAAAGCCCGAAGGTGTGAAATGGTTGAAGTGTTCAAAGGTTTACTTTTCAGAGGCTTGCTTTTCAAGCCCCCGGGGCGCATAGTGAAAACGGATCACCTGAAACGGTGGTTTCGGAGCCCTGCTTCGGTGGGGCTTTTTCTACCCTGAGTCTATGGAGGCTGCAAGCATGAATTTAACCATCAGTGGGCACCATTTGGAAGTGACGCCGGCGCTGCGACAGTACGTCACAGGCAAGCTCGATCGCATCACGCGGCATTTTGACCAAGTGGTCGATGTCAAAGTGCTGTTGACCGTCGAAAAGCAGAAAGAAAAGGAAAAGCGACAGCGCGCAGAGTGCAACATCCACGTCAAAGGCAATGACCTGTTTGCAGAAAGCGCCCACCAAGACCTGTACGCCGCGGTCGATGAACTGGTGGACAAACTCGACCGTCAAGTGGTCAAGCACAAAAACCGCCTCACCGAACACCACCACAGCCCGCCCAAGCGCATGATGTGACGGGACCAGATTTTTCATGATCTTCAAGGGCCACTGCAAGTGGCCCTTTTTCATGGTTTATGGCGTGGCCTGAAGCTTAGAAATGGGGCGTCAGGACCCCATGCCACCGTGGTCTTCAAAAAAACGTTTCGCTGAAGGTGCATAATCCGGCCTCGACCATGAATCGTCTTTCATCCATATTGCCTGTTGCCCAAGTTCTTGTGGGGGTGGACGCCACCAGCAAGAAACGCGCATTCGAAGAAGCCGGACTTCTCTTTGAGAACCTGCATGGGCTCTCGCGTGCCTTGGTCACCGACAGCCTGTTTGCCCGCGAGCGCTTGGGCTCAACCGGCCTTGGTCATGGCGTGGCCATTCCCCACGGCCGCATCAAAGGCCTCAAAGCGCCTATGGCTGCGGTGTTTCAACTGGCTCAACCTATTGGTTTTGACGCGCCGGACGAGCTGCCCGTCAATTTGCTGATTTTTTTGCTGGTTCCTGAGGCGGCTACCCAAAAGCATTTGGAAATTTTGTCGGAAATCGCCGAATTGCTCAGTGATACCGTCCTCAGAGAAAACATCAAAAACAGCACGGTGCAAGAGCAACTGCACCGGCTGATTGCCCAGTGGCAGTCTGCCCAAACCGCTTAAACCCAGCCCCCACGGGATTTTCCAATGAAACCCGCCGTCATCAGTGCAGATGTTCTGTTTGAGGACCACCGCAGCAAGCTGAAATGGCAATGGGTCGCTGGCTTGGGTGCTTCCGAGCGACGCTTCGACGAAGTGGCCGTGCGCGAAGCCCGCTCCGGTGCCGACCTGGTGGGTTACCTGAATTACATACACCCCTATCGGGTTCAAATTTTGGGGCCGCGCGAGGTGACTTACCTCAGCAACGCATCGCCCGAGGACTGCGCCCGCCGAATTGCGCGCATTGTCACCCTGGAGCCGCCGGTCTTGGTCTTGGCCGACGGCCAAGTGGCACCCGATGCACTGTTGTCCATGTGTGAACGCGCGCAAATTCCGATGTTTTCCACGGAACACTCATCGGCCTTTGTGATCGATGTGCTGCGCGCTTATTTGTCCAAACACTTTGCCGATCGCATCACCATGCATGGCGTTTTCATGGACATTTTGGGCATGGGCGTGTTGATCACAGGGGAGTCCGGCTTGGGCAAAAGCGAGTTGGGCCTGGAGTTGATCTCGCGAGGCAATGGGCTGGTGGCCGACGATGCGGTGGATTTGTACCGCATCAACCAAACCACCTTGGAAGCCCGCTGCCCTGATTTGCTGCAAAACCTGCTGGAAGTGCGCGGCATTGGCCTGCTGGACATCCGGGCGATTTTTGGCGAAACCGCTGTGCGCCGCAAAATGCGCTTGAAATTGATCGTCCATTTGGTGCGCAGCGAGACGCTGGAGCGCGATTACGAGCGTTTGCCTGCCGAGCCCTTGGTGCAAGATGTGCTGGGCATCGGGGTGCGCAAAGTCGTCATCCAGGTGGTGGCGGGCCGAAACATCGCCGTTTTGGTGGAGGCGGCTGTGCGCAACACCATCTTGCAAATGCGCGGCATTGACACTTATCAAGAATTCATAGAGCGCCAGCGCCGCGCCATGTCTTGAAGGCTGCAGGTCGGCTCAAAGCTGGCGGTGGGGGCAGGGGTTTCGCAGGCAGTGGGCATACAGACTCAATGCGTGGTCGGCGATCTCAAAACCCTTGGCTTTGGCGACGGCTTGCTGCCTGGATTCGATTTCAGCATCGAAAAACTCCTCGACCCGACCACAGTCGAGGCAGACCATGTGGTCATGGTGCTGGCCTTCGTTGAGTTCGTAAATCGCTTTGCCACTTTCGAAGTGGTTGCGGCTCAAAATCCCGGCCTGCTCAAACTGGGTCAACACCCGGTACACCGTGGCCAGACCAATGTCGGTGTGCTCCATCAGCAGATGGCGAAACACGTCTTCGGCGGTCATGTGGCGCTGCGCGCCGCTTTGGAAAAGCTCCAGGATTTTCATCCGGGGCAGCGTGGCTTTCAGACCATTGTTTTTCAGTTCGTCGATTTGAGACATGGTCAAGGGCATCGGGTTGGTGAAAAGGGTTGGTGGTATGAAGCTGCCGCTACAATGGATCCATCATATCGGCCAGCCTTCAACCATGACATCAACCTTGATTTTTCACTCTGCACGCGCTCGTTGGGCCATGCTCTTCGTGTGTGTCACCTTGGCCGGTTGCAGCAGCTTGAACCGCGACTCGCTCAAGACCTATGTGCCCGAGGTGGTGCAGGGCAATTTTGTCTCCAAGGAACAGCGCCAAGCCCTCAGTTTGGGCATGGACCGCGCACAGGTCAAAGACATTTTAGGCACCCCCTTGGTGACCAGTTTGTTTCACGCTGACCGTTGGGACTACGCTTTCAGCATTCGCCGCCAGGGCGTGGCTCCGCAGCACTTTCAGGTAACGGTCCATTTCAAAGACAATGTGCTGACCGCCATCGACAACGGCGACTTGCCCAGTGAGGCGGAGTTTGCTCAGCGCTTGGTTGCTCAGTTCCAAAACACCGCACTTCCTCGGCTGCAGGCAAGCCCAGAAGAGTTGAACACATTCCCCGCGAAAAAAGCCCCGGTCGGTGACAACAGCCAGTCTGCGTTGCCCAGCACCTACCCCCCGTTGGAGCCTGTTTCCCGTTGACGGGGGCTTTTCTTTGGCCGGGTGTCCGCGCACGGGCATTTTTTTTCAATCTACAGACAAAATGACTTCAATGACTGACTTGAACATCGCCGTTGCTGGCGCTTCTGGCCGCATGGGGCACATGCTGATTGAGGCCATCATGGCTTCGCAGGATGCGCGGCTGTCCGGTGCACTTGATCT
>CAMCNQ010000287.1 GCA_945875955.1 Limnohabitans sp. Rim8
CAACGCCCAAGGCATTTTGGGCTACGTGGTGCGCTGGGTTGACCAAGGCGTGGGCTGCTCCAAGGTGCCCGACATCAATGGCGTGGGCCTGATGGAAGACCGCGCCACGCTGCGCATTTCCAGCCAGCACATGGCCAATTGGCTGCACCATGGCGTAGTGACCGAAAAGCAGGTCAAGAAAACCATGGAACGCATGGCCGCCGTGGTCGATGCGCAAAACGCGGGCGATGCGGCCTACCAAGCCATGGCCGGCCAGTTTGCCAAGTCAGCCGCTTACAAAGCGGCCTGCGATTTGGTCTTCAAGGGCATGGCCCAGCCCAGTGGCTACACCGAGCCCTTGCTGCATGCTTGGCGTCTGAAGGTCAAAAAGGCAGCGGCCTGAAACACCCACAGCCGCAGCTGAGCCGGCCGATCAAGAAAACGGCTCCTTCAGGAGCCGTTTTTGCTGTGCCCCTGGGTTTTGCCCTGCTTGGCCTGAAAATAGGTTTTTTGGAGAGTGCCATGCGCTGGATTGACCGACTGCCTTTGCTTTGGCTGCTGGCCATCGCCGTTTATTTGGGCGGTGCGCCCTTTGTGCCCGAGCCACACCTGGTGGAGAAATGGCGCATGCTGATCCAGGGGAGCTTGAGCAAGCCCATCGATGTGTTTGACTTTTTCCTGCACACCAGCCCCTTGGTGTTGCTGGCGATCCGTTTGTGGCGAGATGCGAAGCGCCGCGGGCAAGGTGCGCATTCCGACTGATGCAGCAGGCCTTGACCCACATGGCCAATGCCTTGTCGCCCCAAACGGGGCAAGGCCCTAAACTCAGGGCTTGATTGAAACAATCCGCCATGCAGCACGCCGCCCCCGCTGAGCCCATCCACCCCGGCCAATGCCCTGTGTGCGGGCAAAACAACGGCTGTGTCATGGCCGCGGCGCAGACGCCCAGGGGCGAAACCCCGTCGCCTTGCTGGTGCACAGGCGTGCATTTCAGCGCGGCCTTGCTGCAAAAAGTGCCATTGGCGGCGCGCGGCAAAGCCTGCATTTGTAAGGCGTGCGCGCAAACGGCGATGCAGCCCGCATGAAACCCAACCTGGCCGAGCAGGACCCGCACAGCCTTCAGGCGCTGAAGGCCCGATATGGTGAGCGCCACCGCTGGTTGCTGTTGTTCACCGTGATGCTGGGCACCATGGCTTCCATCATGTCGTCCACCATCATGAACGTGGCGATTCCCGACATGAGTGAGCACTTCACATTGGGGCAAACCCGGGTCCAGTGGGTCAGTTCGGGTTTCATGGTGGCGATGACGGTTTCCATGTTGACCACACCGTGGCTGCTCTCGCGTTTTGGCTACCGACGCACCTATGAGATTTGCATGCTGATGCTGCTTTTCGGCGGTTTGGGCGGCGGCTTTGCCACGAACTACAGCGCGGTGCTGGTGGCGCGCATTGTGGAGGGCCTGGCCGCCGGGGTGGTGCAGCCAATTCCGGTGATCATCATCATGAACGCGTTCGCGCCCGAAGAGCGCGGGCGCGCCAGTGGCTTGTTTGGCACCGGCGTGGTCATGGCCCCGGCGATTGGCCCCAGCGTGGGCGGTTTGTTGGTGGATGCTTTTGGCTGGCGTTCGATTTTCTTCATGGTGGTGCCGCTGGCGCTGGCCGCGCTGTGGCTGGCACAGCGCTATGTGCCCACCACCGCACCCGGGGGGGTGCAGGCCAACAAGGGTTCGGGGCGGCTTGACGGCTTGGGTTTGGTGCTGGCGCTGGTGGCCACCGTGATGCTGCTCAACGGCATGGTGGCCTGTCGCGAGTCTGGGGCCGATTTGGGCGTGCCCTTGCTGCTGGGCAGCGCCTTGTCGGGCGCGGCGTTTGTGGCCTGGCAGCGGCGTTTGCAAAGTCGCCACCAGCACCACGCCAAAAGCGCACAACCGCCATTGATGGATTTGCGGGTCTTCACGCACCGCAGTTTCTTGATGGGCTCGCTGGTGGCCATGACCTATGGCACAGCCTTGTTTGGCTC
Source organism: Limnohabitans sp. Rim8 (assembly GCA_945875955.1). Taxonomy (GTDB): domain Bacteria; phylum Pseudomonadota; class Gammaproteobacteria; order Burkholderiales; family Burkholderiaceae_C; genus Limnohabitans_A. The sequence continues at coordinate 1,999 of CAMCNQ010000287.1, forward strand.
CACCTATTTGTTGCCAGTGTTCATGCAAAGCGGCTTGGGCCTGTCGGCTTCCTATGTGGGCACGGCCTTGTTGCCAGCGGGCTTGATGTTGGCTGTCACCATGAGCTTGGTGGGCCGCTGGTCAGACCGCACCGACAAGCGGCGCTTGGTCTTGGTGGGCCTGGTCTTGTTGGCCAGCTCGTTTGCGCTGATGAGCACGGTTGACCCGGATCGGGGCTTGCTCACGTTGTGGCTGTGGGTGATTTTGGGGCGGGTGGGTTTGGGCTTTATTTTGCCCTCGCTCAATTTGGGCGCCATGCAAGTCATGCCCGCGCATTTGATTTCGCAAGGCGCGAGCGTGGTCAACTTTTTGCGCATGTTGGGTGGCGCAGTGGGCGTCAGCCTGTGCGCCATTGTGTTGGAGTGGCGGCTCAGTGCCAAGGGCGTGGCGCTGCTGGGCGAGGGCGATGCGCATGCGCGTTTGCTGGCCTTTCACGACGCATTTGGTTTTTTGGCGGTGCTCACCGCGCTGGCCATTGTGCCGGCCTGGTTGATGGTCACCCCGCTACATCAGAAAGACTGAAGCCATGTGTCAATTGCTCGGCATGAATTGCAACACCCCCACCGATGTGACCTTCAGCTTCAGCGGCTTTGCGCAGCGCGGTGGCAACACCGACCACCACAGCGATGGCTGGGGCATTGCCTTTTTTGAAGGCCAGGGCGTGCGCCATTTTGTCGATCACCAAAGTGCCAGCCGCTCGCCAGTGGCTGAGATCATTCGACAGTACCCGATCAAAAGCAAAAACGTCATCGCCCACATTCGCAAAGCCACCCAAGGCGAGGTGCGTTTGGAAAACTGCCACCCCTTTGTGCGCGAGCTGTGGGGGCGTTACTGGGTGTTTGCGCACAACGGCAATTTGGCCGATTACGCACCGCGTTTGCACGGCAGTTTCAGGCCCGTGGGGCAGACCGACAGCGAGCGCGCATTTTGCTGGTTGATGCAAGAGTTGGCCAAGTCTCATGCCAGCGTGCCCAGCGTGCAAGAGTTGTCATTGACGCTGAGCGAGTTGGTGCCACAAATTGCCCAATTTGGCACCTTCAATTTTTTGCTTTCCAACGGGCAGGCGCTGTGGGCGCACGCCAGCACGCACCTGTATCACGTGCTGCGCCGCCACCCCTTCGCCCAAGCGAGCTTGAGCGACGAGGACCTGCGCGTGAATTTTGCCGACATGACCCGGGAGACAGACCGCGTGGCCGTGGTGGTGACCGCGCCACTGACCACCGACGAGCAGTGGACGGCTTTTCAACCGGGGCAGGTTTACACCTTCGAAGACGGTGACTTGAACGTGCCCCAACTCTTGCGTTGATCCGCCCCTTCGCAGGCGCTTGCCTGTTTTGATGCATCTCTTCGTTGGAGCTTGCCTGCAAGCGATGCATTCGTTGGCCGTAGCGCAGTTACCTGCCGCGCAAACATTTGCCAGCAGGCTGGCTCCGACAAGGAACAATCAGGGCGCAGCCGTCCTGTTCATGGGGAGCGCAGACCCCGCCGCATTTTTTTAGAGCGCAGCCCCCGCCGCGTTTATGGAGAGTGCTGTTTCCAAGGCATCGATGAAGAGCGCCGCCACATCGCAGCCCATTTGGTCGGTGATTTCCTGAAAGCAGGTGGGGCTGGTCACGTTGATCTCGGTCAGGCTCTCGCCAATGATGTCCAGGCCCACCAGCATCAGACCGCGTGCCATCAAGATGGGCCCCAGGGTCTCGGCGATTTCGCGGTCACGCGCCGAAATGGGTTGCGCCACGCCCTTGCCGCCAGCGGCCAAAGTGCCGCGCACCTCGCCACCTTGCGGGATGCGGGCCAGGCAAAAGGGCACGGGCTTGCCGCCAATCAAAAGCACGCGCTTGTCGCCTTGCGCGATGCCGGGCAAGAACTTTTGCACCATCACGGTTTGTGTGCCGCCCCGGTTCAGGGTTTCGATGATCACGCCCAAATTCAGGCCGTCTGCACCTACCTTGAAGATGCCTGTGCCGCCCATGCCGTCCAGGGGC
>CAMCNQ010000288.1 GCA_945875955.1 Limnohabitans sp. Rim8
TGGGCGCCCGCATGGGGGCCATGTCGGCCGCAGGCGGCTTTGCCTGAGCCGCGGACCTGCAAGCGCGGCAGGCACCCTAAAGGGAATGCTTGAGGCCTGACAAGCCGAGCTTGGCGGCGTTCAGTGCTGCGCGCTGGCCGGCTTGGAAAAATCGGCGTCCACCCAGGCTTGGGCGCTTTGCCGGTTGAGCTTGAAACCGGCACCGACTTTGATCTCAGCCAGCGCTTGGCCCTTGTCGTCTTGCGCCGACAGCAGCGCAGAAGGGCTGTCTTCATCGGGCTCGATGTCCAGCATCACCGTGACCCGACTGGCACGGCCATTGACCGTGACCGACTGGTGCAAGCTGGCGTGCAGCTGCTGCTCGTGGCGGCGCACAAACTCGCGGGCGGTTTTCACCAAGGTGATGAAGGCGTTGCCATCCAGCGGCTTGGGGTTTTTCTTGTCGCGCCCCATGGTCCAGGGGCCGATGAGTGCGGCCTCGGCTTGGCCGTCCATGAACATGGCCACGGCCCAGCCGTCGTCGTCGTCGTTTTTGATGACCTTGGCCGTCCATTGATCGCCCTGCCACAGCCGGGGTTCTTGAATCAAGGGTGTGTCTGGCGTCTCGTTGGTCATGGGCAAGCGGCGTGCAGATCGCTTGCACGTTAGAAAAAAAGAAAAAAGATCAGGCTTGCAGATGCAAAGCCAGCAACAGCACTTGGCTGGCCCCATTTTCGCGCAGAAGTTCAGCGGCCAAGGTGGCGGCCCAGCGGGTTCTGATTTGGCAGCCCACCAACAGCACCGTGCCCTTTGGCCAATCGGCCCCATCGTGCCAGGCCATCACCGCCTCCAGGTGGGCCACCACCGGGGTCGAAGCGGCTTCTGAAGGGGCGGGCGGGCCGGTCCAGCGCAGCACATCGCACAGCGGCAACCGCCCTTGGGTGGCGATGTGCTGGGCCAAACGCCGGTTGGCGGCCATGTCGGGGGCCGGCAATGGCACGACGCACAGCGGGCGCTGGCCCCAGCTTTTGGCCCAACGCCCCAAGCTGGCCACGGCCCCATCCAGCAGCGCGCTGGGCAGCTCACCGGGCGCAGCCCCTCTCAGGGCTTGCAGTTGTTCCGACCAAGCCGGGTCGTCGGCAAAGGCCACGGCACGGCCGGCTTGAAAACCCCGAATCACGCCTTTGCGCCGCACCCCGGGAGGCCAGCGCTTGCGTGGTTCGACCTCGACATCGATGCCGCGCAAAAAATCACGCGCGGCCAGCAAGGCCTCGGTCGATGGCGACAGCCCCGGAAACGGCATTTGGCCAGTACACACCGAACAGCGCCCACATGGCACAGGCTTGGGGTCGTCCAGAGCGGTTTGCAAAAAAGACATCAAACAACCCGCACCACGGGCGTACTGGCGCATGGTGTCGGCCTCTTGTTGGCGCACCTTGGCCAAGGCTTGCCATTTGTCGGTGTCATGCACATAGGGCTTGCCTGTGCTGCGCCAGGCAGAGGCGTCTTTGTCGACCACGCCATCCACGGCCAAAATTTTCAGCAAGGCCTCCAGCCGCCCACGGCGCACGCCAGTTTCGGCCTCCAGCGCCAGCACACTGCGCCCAGCCCCCGCCAGGCTGGCCAGCACGCGCTCGGCCAGTTGGGGGTCGGGCACGCTGGCGGTGGCAAAGTAATCCCATAGGCGCTCATCGGCTTCTGAGGGCAGCAAGACCCCCTCGGCATGGGCCACAGCGCGCCCTGCCCGCCCCACCTGCTGGTAATACGCAACAGGCGTAGACGGAGAGCCCACATGCACACAAAAGCCCAGGTCCGGCTTGTCGTAGCCCATGCCCAATGCCGAGGTGGCCACCACCGCTTTGACCTGGTTCAGGCGCAAACGGTTTTCAATTTGTTGCCGCGCGTCGGTGTCAACTTGGCCGGTGTAGGCATCGACCGCGTGGCCGCAGCTGCGCAAAAATGCCGCCAAGCGCTCGGCTTCGGCCACCGTCAACACATAGACGATGCCCGAGCCTGGCAACTGCGCCAGCGCTTCGGCCATCCAGGCATAGCGCGCCAAGGGCGACAAACCCGGCACCACCGACAAGGTCAGCGAGCTGCGGGCCAAGGTGCCGCGAAATGTCACGGTGTTGTGGCCCAGCTGCGCGCCCATGTCGTGCGTGACGCGCTCGTTGGCGGTGGCGGTGGTGGCCAAGACGCTGGCCGTGGGCGTGGACAGCAGCGCACGCGCCAAGCGCTGGTAATCGGGCCTGAAATCAAAGCCCCAATCGCTGATGCAATGCGCCTCGTCAATCACGATCAAGCCCACGCGCGCCAACAAAGCCTCTAAACGGGCGGCGAAACGCGGGTTGCCCAAGCGCTCGGGCGAGACCAGCAAGACATCCAGGCTGTCCGCGTCCAGCCGCGCAAAGACCTCGTCCCACTCGCCCACATTGGTGGCGTTGATGGTGGCCGCTTGCAAGCTTGCCCGCTCGGCCGCGGCCACCTGGTCCCGCATCAGGGCCAACAAGGGCGAGACCACCAAAGTGGTGCCAGCCCCGGTGCTGCGCAGGGCATGTGTGGCCGCCCAATACACAGCCGACTTGCCCCAGCCCGTGGCCTGCACCACCAAAACGCGGGCGGCCGGTTGCAGCACCGCATGCACGGCGTCCACCTGATCGGCCCGGGGCACGGCAGCAGGCCCGGCCAAGCGGGCCAACACGGTTTGCATGTGCAAAGCGGCAAAGTCGCGCTGCAAACCATCGCCAGGAAACGCTGAAGGGGTCATGGGGTCTTTCTGGGACAGCGAAGGCGCTGCGGGTGGCGTCGGTATTTTGACGCCAAGTACACAAACCGCAGGCCTTGCGCAAACGGGCGACCCGGGTTCCTAAAACCGCCGCAGTGCCTCGGGCACGCCCTAGGGCAACAAGCGCATGTGGTGACGAATGACGGGTGACGTTTGCTGCAGTGGGTAATAAACGCCTTTTGCCCAGTCCTGCGCCATGCTGCGGCTGCGGGGGTCAAACACATGACCCGACTGGCCGGTTTGGTAGACGAACAGGGATTGATCGGCTGGCGACAAATCGTAGATGGCCCGCATGGAGGCCGCATGCCGGTTGGCAAACGGGCTTGACTTTTCATTGGCCCAGTATTGGCCAACATTGATGCTGAACAGGTCGCCCGGGCTTTCGACACGCACATCGAACAAGGCGTTCAAAAAAGGCAGTTTGCCAAAGGGTTTGTGGCCGCTGATGGCCGGGTGCCAGGCGCCCCAGCGCCACTGCCGGGTGTCAGGTCCCAAGCTGGCAGAGATGCGCTCAAGGGCGCGGTCCAGCGCGTAGGAAACCTGCACCGAACAGCCCTTGGGGCCACACCAAAAGTCATCGGAGCGGTCCAAAATGCCCTCGAGTGCGGCCCTGAAATGGCGTTTGCCGTACAGCGATTGAAAGCGCGCATCGCCCAGGCGCGGTGCCAGCAGGCCCCGGGTCAATTCATCGGCCCAGACGTTCAAGACCAAGGCCGCAGCGCTGTCGGTGGTCATTTGGCCATCAAAGTCCGCCACCCATTGCAAGGCGGTGGCCGCCAGCGGGTGCTTGGCCTGCACTGGGCCCAGTTTGGACACCAAAGCCAGGGCTCCCAATGAAGTCACGTCGTTTTGAATCAGCTGAATGCTCCACAGACTGTGTTTGGGGGTGGCTCCCAACAACTGCTCGATGCGCTGAAAACGCTCGGGGGTGGTCCAGTCGCTGCCGATGAAATGCGCGAAATCCGGGGGCAAGATGTTTTGGTTGGCCGTGGCATGCCAGCCTTTGAGCCCGATCTGCTGCGCATCCAGCGCCGGGTTTTGTGCATACGCCAGCCAACCGGTCCAGTCGTATTGGCTCAGCCAACCCGGCGAGGGTGCCAGCCCCAAGATGTCGTTTTCGGGCTTGCGCATGGGCAGTTTGCCAACCGCTTGGTAAGCCACCTCGCCCAGGGTGTCGGCCATCACCACGCTTTGCATGGGCGAATGGTGCTC
>CAMCNQ010000289.1 GCA_945875955.1 Limnohabitans sp. Rim8
AGCCTGACCTTCGACCGCAAAGTACCCACCCACGACATTTCATTGGCCCTGGCCTGACTTTTTCTATTGAACAACGCCATGAGCACCTACGACGCCACCCTGCCCTACCCCCGCGACCTCCAAGGCTACGGCCGCCACGTGCCTCATGCCCAATGGCCCGGTGGCGCCCGCGTGGCGGTGCAGTTTGTGTTGAATTACGAAGAGGGCGGCGAAAACTCGGTGCTGCACGGCGATGCAGGCTCTGAGCAGTTTCTGTCCGAGATGTTCAACCCCGCGTCCTTCCCCGAGCGGCACATCAGCATGGAAGGCATCTACGAATACGGCTCACGTGCAGGCGTGTGGCGCATCTTGCGCGAATTTGAAAAACGCCAACTGCCACTCACCGTGTTTGGCGTGGCCACCGCGCTGCAAAAACACCCCGAGTTAACGGCCGCCTTCAAGGAACTGGGTCACGACATCGCCTGCCACGGCCTCAAGTGGATTCACTACCAGCACATCGACGAAGCCACCGAACGCGCCCACATGGCCCAAGCGATGGAGATCATTCAAAAGCTGACCGGTGAACGCCCGCTGGGCTGGTACACCGGGCGCGACAGCCCCAACACGCGGCGTCTCGTGGCTGACTTTGGTGGTTTTGAATACGACAGCGACTACTACGGCGACGACCTGCCGTTTTGGATGAAAGTGCGCAAAAGCGATGGCACCGATGCGCCCCAACTCATCCTGCCCTACACGCTCGATTGCAACGACATGCGCTTTGCGCTGCCCCAAGGCTATTCGCATGCCGACCCGTTCTTTCAGTACATGAAGGACACGTTTGATGCGCTGTATGCCGAAGGTGACCCCAGCGGTGACAACGCCCCCAAGATGATGAGCATCGGCATGCACTGCCGCCTGCTCGGCCGCCCGGGGCGCATCACCGCGCTGCAACGTTTTCTGGACCACATCCAGTCGCACGAGAAGGTGTGGGTGGCCCGTCGCATCGACATTGCACGGCACTGGAAAGCCACACACCCCTACAAGGAAGAACCATGAGCCCCCACGTTCGTCACTTCGTGTACTCACTGCCCCCCGAGGGGGCGCCGCTCTCCTTGGGGCGGCTCGGCGGAGAGCAGACATGCCCATAACCTTGGAACAACTCAACAGCGCCTTGATGGTCGATGCAAAGCAAATGCTCGACGGCCTTTACGAACATTCGCCCTGGATCGCCGAGCAAGCGCTGAACGAACGACCCTTCACCTCGCTGGCCCACCTCAAGCACGCCATGTGCGAAGTGCTGGCGCACGCCGGGCGCGAGGCGCAATTGGGCCTGATCCGCGCCCACCCCGAATTGGCGGGCAAGGCCATGGTCAGCCGAACGCTCACGGCTGAATCCACCCACGAGCAAACCAAGTCGGGCTTGACCGACTGCACGCCCGAAGAGTTCGCCAAAATTCAAAAACTCAACGCCGACTACAACGCCAAATTCGGCTGGCCCTTCATCCTGGCCGTGCTCGGCCCGCGTGGTTTGGGCTTGGGCAAAAAGCAGATCATCGACGCGTTTGAGCGCCGCTTGCACGGCCACCCCGACTTTGAACTGCAAGAGTGCCTGCGCAATATCCACCGCATCGTCGAGATGCGTTTGAACGACAAATTTGGCGCAGACCCCTCGGTGGGCCACCAGGTCTGGGACTGGCAAGAACAACTGGCCCAGCACTCCGACCCCGGCTTTGCCGAGTTGGGCCAACTCACCGTCACCTACCTCACCGATGCCCACCGCGCCTGCGCCCAACGCATCACGCAGAACATGCGCGACTGCGGCTTTGACGAAGTGCACACCGACGCCGTGGGCAATGTGGTGGGACGCTACCACCCCGCCCATGCTGGTGGCCAATACCTGATGACCGGCAGCCACTACGACACCGTGCGCAACGGCGGCAAATACGACGGGCGCTTGGGCATCTTTGTGCCCATGGCCTGCGTGCAGCAGTTGCACCAACAGAACAAGCGTTTGCCCTTTGGCATCGAGGTCGTGGCCTTTGCCGAAGAAGAAGGCCAGCGCTACAAAGCCACCTTTCTGGGCTCGGGCGCCCTCATTGGCCAGTTCAACCCCGCCTGGCTGGACCAGCAAGACGCCGACGGCATCACCATGCGCACCGCCATGCAGCACGCAGGCCTGTGCATCGACGACATCCCCCAAATCCAGCGCGACCCGGCGCAGTATTTGGGCTTTGTCGAGGTGCACATCGAGCAAGGCCCGGTGCTCAACGAAGTGAACATCCCCCTGGGCGTGGTCACATCCATCAACGGCAGCGTGCGCTACCTGTGCGAAATCATCGGCACCGCCAGCCACGCCGGCACCACCCCCATGGACCGCCGCCGCGACGCGGTCTGCGCGGTGGCCGAACTCGCGCTTTACATGGAGCAACGTGCCGCCCAAGACGGCGACTCGGTGGCGACCATTGGGCAACTCCAAGTGCCCAACGGCTCGATCAACGTGGTGCCCGGCCGCTGCCTGTTCAGCCTGGACATGCGCGCGCCCACCGACCCCCAACGCGACGCGCTGGTGGCCGACATCCTGGCGCAACTCGACCAAATCGCCGAGCGCCGTGGCGTGCGTGTGAAAGCCGAGCTGACCATGAGCGCCGCCGCCGCACCCAGTGACCCAGCGTGGCAAGCCCGCTGGGAACGCGCCGTGTCTGCACTGGGTGTGCCGATCTTCAAACTGCCCAGTGGCGCAGGCCACGACGCGATGAAGCTGCACGAAGTCATGCCGCAAGCCATGCTGTTTGTGCGCGGCGAAAACGGGGGCATCAGCCACAACCCCCGCGAATCCACCACCAGCTGCGACATGCAACTGTGTGTGGACGCTTTCAACCATGTTTTGGACCAACTCTCTCAGGAAAAACCATGAACCCCCACGTTCGTCACTTCGTGTACTCACTGCCCCCCGAGGGGGCCCTGCTCTCCTTGGGGCGGCCCGGCGGAGAGCAGTCATGAGCGCTACCCACGTCAAGCACGAAACCCAATACACACAACTCGACGCCTGGATCGACGCGCACTTTGACGAGCAGGTCAAGTTCTTGCAGGCTCTGGTTCAGGTGCCCACCGACACCCCGCCCGGCAACAACGCGCCACACGCCGAGCGCACCGCCGAGCTGCTGGCCCCCATGGGCTTTGTGGCCGAAAAGCACCCGGTGCCCGCCGCCGAAGTTCAAGCCTACGGCCTCGAATCCGTCACCAACCTGATCGTGCGCAGAAAATACGGCGAAGGCAAAACCATTGCCCTGAACGCCCACGGCGACGTGGTGCCCCCGGGCGAAGGCTGGACACACCCGCCTTACGGCGGCGAAATCCATGGGGGCGCCATGTACGGCCGCGCCACCGCTGTGAGCAAATGCGACTTTTCGACCTTCACCTTCGCCACGCGGGCGCTGGAATCGCTGAACACCCCCCTCCAAGGTGGCGTGGAACTGCACTTCACCTATGACGAAGAGTTTGGCGGCGAGATCGGCCCCGGTTGGTTGCTGGCCAAAGGTTTAACGAAACCTGATCTGATGATCGCCGCAGGCTTTTCCTACCAAGTGGTCACCGCGCACAACGGCTGTCTGCAAATGGAAGTGACGGTGCACGGCGAGATGGCGCACGCGGCCATCCCCGACAGCGGCACCGACGCCCTGCAAGGCGCAGTGCACATCCTGAATGCGCTGTACGCGCTGAACACGCAATACCTGAAGGTCACGTCCAAGGTCGAGGGCATCACCCACCCTTACCTCAACGTGGGCCTGATCGAAGGCGGCACCAACACCACCGTCGTCCCCGGGCGGGTCAGCTTCAAGCTCGACCGCCGCATGATTCCTGAGGAAGATCCGGCGGCGGTGGAGGCCGACATCCGCCGCGTGATCACCCAAGCTGCGGCACAGG
>CAMCNQ010000290.1 GCA_945875955.1 Limnohabitans sp. Rim8
GCAACTCGACACCTTCAAGCCCGAAGACCTCGGTGTCGATGTGACGCCCCGCATCAAAACCCTCAAAGTCACCGAGCCTGCCAAGCGCAGCGCTGGCATCATGGTGCCCGATGTGGCCGCCTTGGTGGACAAATTGAAAAACGTTGCAAAGGTAATCTGACCATGTCCGCTCTCGTCATTGCAGAACACGACAACGCCTCCATCAAAGGCGCCACCCTCAACACCATCACTGCCGCCGTTGCTTGCGGTGGCGAAGTGCACGTCTTGGTGGCTGGCCACCATGCGGCCGCTGCCGCGGCCGCTGCAGCCCAAATTGCAGGCGTGTCCAAGGTGATTCACGCCGACGCCGAAAGCCTGGCCCATGGCCTGGCCGAAAACGTGGCCGCCCAGGTGCTGGCCATTGCCAGCCATTACAGCCACATCTTGTTTCCCGCCACTGCCGCTGGTAAAAACGTCGCCCCCCGTGTGGCTGCCAAACTGGATGTGGGCCAAATCAGCGATGTCACCAAGGTGGAATCTGCCGACACTTTCGAACGCCCGATTTACGCAGGCAACGCCATTGCCACCGTGCAAAGCACCGACGCGGTCAAAGTCATCACGGTGCGCACCACAGGCTTTGATGCAGCCCCGGCCTCAGGCGCCAGCGCCCCTGTGGAAAGCGCTGCAGCCCTGGCCGACAGCGGCCTGAGCGCCTTCAAAGGCAGCGAGATCGCCAAAAACGACCGCCCCGAATTGACCGCCGCCAAGATCATCGTCTCCGGTGGCCGGGCCTTGGGCAGCGCAGAAAAATTCGGCGAAGTCATGACGCCTTTGGCCGACAAGTTGGGCGCGGCCATTGGGGCCAGCCGTGCGGCGGTCGATGCCGGCTATGCCGCCAACGACTTGCAAGTGGGCCAGACCGGCAAGATCGTTGCACCGCAGCTGTATGTGGCCTGTGGCATCTCGGGGGCCATCCAGCACTTGGCGGGCATGAAAGACAGCAAGGTGATTGTGGCGATCAACAAAGACCCCGAAGCGCCCATCTTCAGCGTGGCAGACTTTGGCTTGGTGGCCGATCTGTTCACCGCTGTGCCCGAGTTGACGCAGACCCTGTGACCGTTTCGAGCAGGTCAAAAGGCATCGCAAGCGATGCCTTTTTTGTATACCCAAGCCCGAGCCCCAAAGCGCTTGGCACCCCTTTTTGAATGTGCTGCCGGAGTCAAAACATGAGCTACATCGCCCCTTTGAAGGACATGCTTTTCAACATCGAGCACCTGGCCCGCATCGACCAGATCGCCCAGATTCCCGGCTTTGAAGAGGCGGGGCTGGAAACCGCCCAAGCCGTCTTGGAAGAATGCGCCAAGCTCAACCAAGACGTGATTTCGCCGTTGAACTGGGCGGGTGACCAAAACCCGTCTTTTCACAATGGCAGCGGTGTGACCACGACCCCTGGATTCAAGGACGCCTACAAACAATATGCCCAAGGCGGCTGGCAAGGTTTGCAGCACCCCGCCGAGTTTGGCGGTCAAGGCCTGCCCAAAACCATTGGCGCGGCCTGCGGTGAAATGCTCAACTCGGCCAACATGGCCTTTGCGCTGTGCCCCTTGCTCACCGACGGTGCGATTGAAGCCTTGCTCACAGCGGGCTCGGACGCGCTCAAGGCCACTTACCTGGAAAAGCTGATCTCCGGCCAATGGACAGGCACCATGAACCTGACCGAGCCCCAGGCCGGCTCGGACTTGGCCGCCGTGCGCACACGCGCCGAGCCGCAGCCCGATGGCACTTACAAAATCTTTGGCACCAAGATCTACATCACCTACGGTGAGCACGACATGGCCGAGAACATCGTGCACCTGGTGCTGGCGCGTGTGGTGGGTGCGCCCGAAGGTGTGAAAGGCATCAGCCTGTTTGTGGTGCCGAAATTCATGGTCAATGGCGATGGCTCTTTGGGCGCGCGCAACGACGTGCATTGCGTGAGCATCGAGCACAAGTTGGGCATCAAGGCCAGCCCCACAGCGGTGCTGCAGGTCGGTGACCATGGTGGCGGCGTGGGCTACTTGGTTGGCCAGGAAAACCGGGGCTTGGAGTACATGTTCATCATGATGAACGCGGCCCGTTACGCCGTGGGTGTGCAGGGCATTGCGATTGCCGAGCGCGCTTACCAGCGCGCTGTGCAGTACGCCCGTGACCGCGTGCAAAGCCGGCCGGTGGATGGCAGCTTGCCCGCCGCTGGGCCCATCATTCACCACCCCGATGTGCGCCGCATGCTGATGACCATGCGCGCCTACACCGAAGGCTGCCGCGCCATGGCCACCACCGCTGCGGCCGCCTACGACGCCTCGCACCACCATCCGGATGCTGAAGTGCGAAAGCAAAACCTGGCGTTTTACGAATTCATGGTGCCCCTGGTCAAAGGCTACAGCACCGAGATGAGCCTGGAAGTCACCAGCCTGGGTGTGCAGGTGCACGGCGGCATGGGTTTTATTGAAGAAACCGGTGCGGCGCAGTACTACCGCGACGCCAAAATCTTGACCATTTACGAAGGCACCACCGCCATCCAGGCGAACGACCTGGTGGGGCGTAAAACCGCACGCGACGGCGGCCAAACCGCCAAGGCGCTGGCCGCACAAGTGGCCCAGACCGAGGCCGAGTTGTTGGCCAGTGCCAGCGCCGACGCCCACGCCGTGGCCAAGCGCCTGCAAGCCGCACGCCAAGCCTATTTGGACGTGGTTGACTTTGTGGCGGGCAACACCAAGGCCCACCCGAACGACGTGTTTGCTGGCAGCGTGCCTTACCTCATGCTGGCCGGTAACCTGATGGCGGGTTGGCAAATGGGCCGGGCCTTGCTGGTGGCGCTCACGCCTGAAGCACAAGCCCAAGACGCCGCTTTCATGGCCGCCAAAATCACCACCGCCCGCTTTTACGCCGACCACATGCTGAGCAAAGCCCCCGGCATGCGCGACGCCATCGTGGAAGGCGCAGGCAGTGTGACCGCGCTGGCGCTGGACGCTTTTTAAGCCAACGGCCCCCAGCAGGACTGCCCCTATGCTGCGCCTTTGCATACGCTCGCTGTGCTTGGCTTTTGGCCTGTTTTGCGCAGGCTTGCATGCCCAGGCGAGCGACCGATTGGTTCAACTCGTGACCTGCTCTGATGTCTCCATCACTTACTGGTGGATGCCCCGGGAAAGTGCCACGGCAACGGTCTTGCTGTTTTCTGGCGGCACGGGTGGCATGGGTTTTCGAGACGGCTTGCCCCAATCGCAAAATTTCTTGATCCGCAGTCGTGACGAGTTTGCCAAGACCGGATTCAACGTGGCGTTGATGGGCAACCCCCGTGACACCCCCAGGTTGATGCCAGCCTTTCGTCAATCCCCTGAACACATCGTGGATGTCCGAGCGGTGGTGCAAGACATTCGCCAACGCAGCGCTGTTCCGGTGTGGTTGGTGGGCACCAGTCAGGGCACCATCAGTGCTGCGGCGGTGGGCATCGCTTTGGGCCCCGCCATCGAGGGAGTGGTGTTGACGGCCAGCTTGACCGGCCAGCAACCCGGCGGCTCAGTCTCCGAGTTGCCATTGGACCAGTTGCGGGTGCCCGTCCTGGTGCACCAGCATGCCAAAGACAGTTGCAAGATCACCCCCCCTCACTTGGCAGAACGCCTGATGGCCAAGCTCACCGCGGCGCGTGTTAAAAAATACATGCTGGTGGAGGGCGGCAGCAACCCCACGGGCGACCCCTGCCAAGCCTTGCACCACCACGGTTACATCGGCATGGAGGCCGAAGCTGTGGCTCAGATGGCCTCCTGGATTCGACTTCCTGTGCCTTGACCCTTGTTCCTTGCAGCCCTTTTTTTTGAAAGTGAAATTCATGTCAAAACTTCCTGCTGTCTTTGATGCGCTCAAATTCCCCGTCATT
>CAMCNQ010000291.1 GCA_945875955.1 Limnohabitans sp. Rim8
CCCCAACTCACGCGCTCGGGTGAGGCGTCTTTTTTCAATGTATCGGCCGTGGCGCTGCGCAGTGCGGCAAGCAAGCCGGTATCCAAAAAATGCAGCTTGGGCGTCTTCGTCAATCGGCTGATCGCATGGCTTGACCACGGGGGTATTTGGCGCAGTAAAAACAAGCGCTCCAAAATGCCCACATATTTTTGTGCGGTCGGAGATGTCAGCCCCAGCGCGGCGCCGTAACTGCTGTGGTTCACCATTTGCCCAGCGTGCGCCGCCAGCAGGGTCAAAAGGCGCGGCATGCGGTCGAGCTGGTCGATGTGGGCGATGTCACGCACATCGCGATCGAGGATCAAGGCCACATAGTCCAGGAGCCAGGCTTGGCGGCGACCCACTGATGAGCGTCGCGGTGCTTCTGGGTAACCCCCTTTGAGCACCAAATCCATCAGATCATGGCCCACCACAGGCATGCCCACATCGGGCAAGCCTTGGCCGTCAAACAAACGGTCTAGCAAATCGCCCGGTGTGGCGGCCAACTCGGCTTGTGCGAAGGGCAGCAGTGTGACCACCTCTAAACGACCCGCCAAAGAGTCGGTAACCAAAGGCATGGCCATGAGGTTGGTGGAGCCGGTGAGTAGAAAACGACCTGGCCTTGTGTCCTTGTCCACACTCTCCTTAATGGCCAACAAGAGATCGGGTGCGCGTTGTACTTCATCGATCACGGCTTGACTTAAGCCCCGTACAAAACCTGTGGGGTCGGCACGAGCAGCAGACAAAGTGGCGGGGTCGTCCAAGGTGATGAAAGGCCGATCAGGGTTGGCGTACCGTCGCGCCAGTGTGGTTTTGCCCGCTTGGCGAGGGCCCACGATCAGCACCACCCGTGTGTCCTCAAGGGCGATGGCCACTTTGGCTTGAACAAAGCGTCGGATCTCTGACCCATTCGGGCGTGACATAGGGGTCGGCATGTGGCTTGTTTGTGCTTTTAGTCGTGGACAAATTTAAACACATACATGGACAAATTTAAAATATAAACTGGTTGTATTTAAATGATGAGCGTTTTCCGAACCGATAAATGCCAATTTAGGTGAGCTGGGGTGGCCGACGAGACCTCACTCCCTCCGGCGTCTGCCCCGTCCAGCCCTTAAACGCCCGCATGAAACTTTTCTCGTTTTGAAAACCCACCTCGGCGGCGATCTGTTTGAGTGGGCGGCTTGTTCGCAGCAGCAGGTCGGTGGCCAGGTCGCGGCGCACGGCGTCTTTGAGTTGTTGCAGGCTGGCGCCTTCATCTTTGAGTTGTCGGTGCAGGGTGCGGGCCGACAGGTTCAGCCAGGCCGCCAGGTCGCCTGCGTTGCGGCTGTGTTTGGGGTGTTCGGCCAAGGTCTGGCGCACTTTTTCCACCAGCAAGCGGTCGCGACGGTAGGGGCGTACTGTCAGCAGCAGCGCGCGTTGCAGCATGCGTTGCAAAGCCGCTTCGTCGCGGCGCACCGGCAGGCTGAGATAACCCGCGTCAAACTGCAGGCTGTGCGTGGGCGCGTTGAACTGTGTGGGGCCGTCAAACAGCACGCGGTAACTGTCGGCGTGTTGCGGTGGTGCAAAGCGCAAGGTGGTCTGCAGCAGCGGAATGCGCGAGTCGGTCAGCCAACAGGCCACACCTAAAGCGTTGCGCAGCACAGATACCACGGCAAACTCCTGCCGCGTGACCAGTGGGCGATGTTCTTGTAACTGCAACTGCGCCACCCCATCCTTGACCGTGACTTGCAGGTGTATATCGTCTGTCAGCAGCCCGTGGTGGCGGCACCAGCGGGACAGTGCCACGCCCAATGTGGGGGCAGTCAGAGAGGCGCGCACCAGCATGCCGTAGCTGCCCCAGGGCAGGCGGCGGCTGAACCAGCCCAGGGCCTCGTCGTCCAGCGCCTGCATGGCGGTGGCCGACAGCCACTCCATTTGCAGTGCCGTGATGCGGGCGTCTTCCTGGTTCAGTAATTTTGGCGCAATTTGTGCTTCCTTCAAGGCGGGCATCGGGTCCATGCCACGCTGGGTGTAAGCCTGGACGATGGCTCTGACAAAGGCCATGGGCGTCTCGGTTCGGCCTGTGAGGGTCGGACGCGGCGGGGCATGCTGGGGGTGTTTCATGTACCTTGAAATTGTGGCACGATTTGCAACCAATTTGACGCCACAGGCCTTGCAAACAGGCCTAAGCTGATGGACATTGCACGACCGATGCGCCGTTGGCTTCAACCCGACTGGCCACAGCCAAGGAAGACATATGACTGTTTTGCACTCCCAACTGAACCCGCGTTCCGTCGATTTTCAGCACAACGCCGCCGCCATGCGCGGTTTGGTCGATGACTTGCGCCGGCACCTGGAGCGCGTGGCCCAAGGCGGCGGCGAGGCGGCACTTGCCAAGCACAGCGCCCGCGGCAAACTGCTGCCACGTGAGCGGGTGCAAATGCTGCTCGATCCCGGCACGCCCTTTTTAGAAGTCGCCCCGCTGGCGGCTTTGAACATGTACAACAACGACGCGCCCAGCTCGGGCGTGATTGTGGGCATTGGCCGCGTCAGCGGGGTGGACTGCATGATCGTGTGCAACGACGCCACCGTGAAGGGCGGCAGCTACTACCCGATGACGGTGAAAAAGCATTTGCGCGCGCAAGAAATTGCGCAGCAAAACCACTTGCCTTGCATTTATCTGGTCGACTCAGGCGGCGCGAATTTGCCCAACCAAGACGAGGTCTTTCCGGACCGCGACCACTTTGGCCGCATTTTCTTTAACCAGGCGAACATGAGCGCGCAAGGCATTGCGCAGATCGCTGTGGTCATGGGCTCTTGCACCGCAGGCGGCGCTTATGTGCCCGCCATGAGCGACGAGACCATCATCGTGAAAAACCAAGGCACCATCTTTTTGGGGGGCCCGCCGCTGGTCAAAGCGGCCACCGGCGAGGTCGTCACCGCCGAAGACTTGGGCGGCGGCGACGTGCACACCCGTTTGTCGGGCGTGGCCGACCACTTGGCGCAAAACGATGTGCATGCCCTGTCTTTGGCGCGCCAAGTGGTGAAAAATTTGAACGCGCAAAAAACGCCGAACATCGCCACCCATGCACCCGTGGCACCCTTGTTTGACGCGCAAGAGCTGTATGGCGTGATTCCGACCGACACGCGCAAACCTTTTGATGTGCGCGAGATCATCGCCCGCATCGTCGACGGCTCTGAGTTTGACGAATTCAAATCGCGCTTTGGCACCACGTTGATTTGCGGCTTTGCCCGCATCGAAGGCATGCCGGTGGGCATCATCGCCAACAACGGCATTTTGTTTAGTGAGTCGGCGCTCAAAGGCGCGCACTTCATCGAGCTGTGCTGCCAGCGCAAGATCCCGTTGGTGTTTTTGCAAAACATCACCGGCTTCATGGTGGGGCGCAAATACGAAAACGAAGGCATTGCCCGCAACGGCGCGAAGATGGTCACGGCTGTGGCCACCGCAGCGGTCCCGAAGTTCACCATCATCATTGGCGGCAGTTTTGGCGCGGGCAACTACGGCATGTGCGGCCGCGCCTACAGCCCACGTTTCTTGTGGATGTGGCCCAACGCGCGCATCAGTGTCATGGGCGGCGAGCAGGCGGCCAGCGTTTTGGCCACCGTCAAGCGCGACGGCATCGAAGGCAAGGGCGGCCAGTGGAGCCCAGAGGAAGAGGAGGCCTTCAAGGCCCCGATCAAGCAGCAGTACGAGGACCAAGGCCACCCCTACTACGCCACTGCCCGTCTCTGGGACGACGGCATCATCGACCCGGCCGACACCCGCCGCGTGCTGGCGCTGGGCCTGTCGGCTTCGCTCAATGCGCCGATTGGCGAGCCGAAGTTCGGCGTGTTCCGCATGTAAGCCGAGGCGCAGGGT
>CAMCNQ010000292.1 GCA_945875955.1 Limnohabitans sp. Rim8
GTGCCCAGTTTCCCGTCAAATCGCTTGGCGATGAAACCGGCCGAACGTGACGCGATGTTGATGAACTTGCCAATCAAGTCAGAGTTCACCCGCGCCATGAAGTCTTCAGCGTTGAAGTCAATGTCCTCGTTGCGCGCGGACAACTTCGCCGCCAGGTAGTAACGCAGCCACTCCGGGTTCATGCCCAGGCTCAGGTACTTGAGCGGGTCCAGACCCGTGCCCCGGCTCTTGCTCATCTTCTCGCCGTTGTTCACCGTCAAAAAGCCGTGCACGTTGACCTGGTTCGGTGTTTTGCGACCTGAAAAGTGCAGCATGGCGGGCCAAAACAGGGTGTGAAAGGTGACGATGTCTTTGCCGATGAAGTGGATCTGCTCCAGATTCGGGTTGGCCATGTAAGCGGCGTAGTCTTCGCCGCGTTGGTCCAGCAGGTTTTTCAGCGCCGCCAAGTAGCCCACGGGCGCATCGAGCCAGACATAAAAGTACTTGCCCGGTGCGTCTGGAATTTCGATGCCAAAGTAGGGCGCGTCACGGCTGATGTCCCAGTCGCCCAGGCCTTCGCTGGTCGTGCCATCGGGGTTGGTGCGCACGCTGAACCATTCTTTGACCTTGTTGGCCACCTCAGGTTGCAGCTTGCCGTCTTGCGTCCACTTTTGCAAAAATTCGACACAGCGCGGGTCTGACAGTTTGAAGAAGAAATGCTCCGAGCTTTTGAGTTCGGGTTTGGCACCGCTGAGTGTGGAGAACGGGTTGATCAGGTCGGTGGGCGCGTACACCGAGCCGCAGACCTCGCAGTTGTCGCCGTACTGGTCTTTGGCGTGGCACTTGGGGCACTCGCCTTTGATGTAGCGGTCGGGCAAAAACATGTTCTTTTCGGGGTCAAAGAACTGTTCAATGGTTTTGCGCTCAATCAGTGAGCCGCCTTGTGCTTGCGGAATATCGCGCAGGTCGCGGTAAATTTGCTGCGCCAGTTCGTGGTTTTCAGGGGCGTCGGTGCTGTGCCAGTTGTCAAAGGCGATGTGAAAGCCGTCCAGATAAGGCTTGCGCCCGGCGGCGATGTCGGCCACGAATTGCTGCGGCGTCTTACCGGCTTTTTCGGCGGCGATCATGATCGGCGCGCCATGTGTGTCGTCTGCACCCACAAAGTTGACTTCGCTGCCCTGCATGCGCTGGAACCGCACCCAGATATCGGCCTGGATGTACTCCATGATGTGGCCGATGTGGAAGTTGCCGTTGGCATAAGGCAAAGCGGTGGTGACGAAAAGCTGGCGCTGGGACATGGGGGCAGGCATGGTGGGGTCGCTTGTAGGGGAATCGCTGATTTTAGGGCGTTCAGCGGCCCATGTCGGTAAACTGCGCACCAAACTCAAAACGCAAAGAATCCAGACCCCATGCCAACCACTGAACAACTGTTGTCCGCCCTGCAATCTGTCATCGACCCCAATACAGGCAAAGATGTTGTTTCCAGCAAAGCCCTGAAGAACCTTCAAGTTCAAGCGGGCCATGTGTCTTTTGAGGTGGAGTTGGGCTACCCGGCCAAAAGCCAGATCCCTGCATTGCAGGCGGCTTTGGTGGCTGCGGCCGGGGCCGTGGCGGGCGTGACCCAAGTGTCGGCCGCAGTGAGCAGCAAGATCGTCTCGCATGCTGCCCAGCTGGGTGTGGCGCTCTTGCCGCAGGTGAAAAACATCGTGGCGGTGGCCTCGGGCAAGGGCGGGGTGGGCAAGAGCACCACGGCCGTCAATTTGGCGCTGGCGCTGGCGGCTGAAGGGGCCTCAGTGGGCCTGCTCGATGCCGACATTTACGGACCCAGCCAGCCCATGATGATGGGCATTTCCGGTCGCCCCGAAAGCGAGGACGGCAAGACCATGGAGCCGATGGAAAACCACGGCGTGCAGGTCATGTCGATCGGGTTCTTGGTCAAACCCGACGACGCCATGATCAGGCGCGGCCCCATGGCCACGCAGGCCTTGGAGCAGTTGCTGCGCCAAACCAACTGGAGAGCGCTGGATTATTTGATCGTGGACATGCCGCCGGGCACGGGCGACATCCAACTCACGCTCAGCCAGCGGGTCCCGCTGACAGGTGCGGTGATTGTCACCACACCGCAAGACATCGCTTTGCTGGACGCCAAAAAAGGCATCAAGATGTTCGAAAAAGTGGGCGTGCCGATTTTGGGCTTGGTGGAAAACATGGCGGTCCACGTGTGCACGAACTGCGGCCACACAGAGCATATTTTTGGTGCCGACGGCGGCAAAAAAATGGCCACTGAATACGGCATGGACTACCTGGGCGCTTTGCCTTTGGACATGCAAATTCGCCTGCAGGCCGACAGCGGCCAGCCCACGGTGGTGGCGGACCCTGACGGCGAGGTGGCGCAGATTTACAAAGCCGTGGCCCGCCAGGTGGCGATCAAAATAGCCGCCCAAGCCAAGGACTTTTCGGCCAAATTCCCCACCATCAAGCTGAGCAAAGACACCTGATCGGGCGGTGGCCAAAAAAAAACCGGCTCAGGCCGGTTTTTTGGTTTCAACGGGGGACGTTTTCCAAATCTCGCAGGCGAAAGCGCTGTATCTTGCCCGTGGCGGTCTTGGGCAGTTCGGCCACAAATTCCACGAAACGCGGGTACTTGTAGGGTGCCAGACGTTCCTTGACAAAGGCTTTGACTTCGGCCTCGGTGAGGCTATGGCCGTCTTTCAGCACGATGAAGGCCTTGGTTTTGGTCAGGCCGTCGCTGTCTTCTTTGCCGATCACCGCCGCCTCCAAAATCCCAGGGTGCTGGACCAAGGTGGACTCCACCTCAAAGGGTGAGACATAGATGCCACTGACTTTGAGCATGTCGTCGTTGCGCCCCGAGTAGGTGTAGTAGCCGTCGGCGTCGCGCGTGTATTTGTCGCCGCTCTTGGTCCACACGCCTTGAAACGTATCGCGGGTTTTGTCGCGGTTGTTCCAGTACATCAGGGCGGCGCTGGGCCCCTGAATGTAAAGGTCGCCGATTTCATCGTGACCGGTGATCACGCTGCCGTCTTCGCGCCGCAGTTGCACCTCGTAGCCCGGCACGGCTTTGCCCGTGGTGCCATAGCGCACGTCGCCCGGGCGATTGGACAAAAACACGTGCAGCATTTCTGTCGAACCAATGCCGTCAATGATTTCGCAGCCAAAATGCGTGCTCCAGCGCGAAGCGATGTCGCCCGGCAGCGCCTCGCCCGCAGAGGAACACAGGCGCAGGGCAACTTGCGCTTTGGTCGGCAAGTCGGCGCTGGCCAGCATGCCACCGTAGCCGGTGGGTGCGCCATAAAACACCGTCGGTTGGTGCTGGGCCATGCGCTTGAAGACCGCTTGCGGGGTGGGGCGTTCTGCCATCAGCACCACGCTGGCGCCCACGCTCAAGGGGAAGCTCAGGGCGTTACCCAGGCCGTAAGCGAAAAACAGCTTGGCAGCTGAAAAAACCACATCGCTCTCGCGCAATTGCAGCACCGCTTTGCCGTACAGCTCGGCGGTCCAATAAAGATTGCTTTGGGTGTGGACTGTGCCCTTGGGTTTGCCGGTTGAGCCTGACGAGTACAGCCAAAAAGCCGGTTCATCGGCCAATGTGGGCGCGGGCATGACCGGGCTGCTTTGGGCCAACCAGTCGGCCATGTGCAATTGACCTTGTGACAGGTCATGGCTGGGTCGCGACACCACCACGTGCTTGACCTCGCTTTTGACCAGGTCAATGGCCGCCACCAAGTTGGGCAACAAGGCGCCCGACACGCAGGCGGCCTTGGCGCGGCTGTCCGTGAGCATATAGGCATAGTCCTCGGTGGTCAGCAAGGTGTTCACCGCCACCGGCACCACCCCCGCGTACAAACAGCCTAAAAAGGCCACCA
>CAMCNQ010000293.1 GCA_945875955.1 Limnohabitans sp. Rim8
GGGCGCTTGGTGGGACAAAGACCTGTGCAGTTTTACCGAGGTCACCTGTGGCTTGGCCATGATGCACCAAGTGACTTACCGTCTGGGTTACGAGTTTCGTGAAGGGCCCCAAGTGGAGGGCGAACAAACCCATGTGATGCTGTGTTGCGCGCCGGGCTCCTTGCATTTTTTAGGCGCCAGCATTGTGGGCGACTTGTTCAAACGCGAGGGCGCATCGGTGGTCATGGACATTTCATCGACCGAACAAGAGCTGGTGCGCACGGTGGCCAACGAGTGGTTTGATGTGATCGGAATCTCGGTGGCCATCGAGTCGCAATTGCTGGGTTTGAAACCCCTGGTTGAGGCCCTCAAACAAAGCTCGGGCAACCCTCAGGTGAAGGTGCTTTTGGGCGGGCCTATTTTCATGCTGGTTGAAGCAAAACCGCAGATGTTTGCTGCAGACGCCATTTGCAACAACCCGTCTGAGGTGCTGTCCTTCCTCAAAGGTTTCGTCAGTCGGCCAGACCGTAAAATTTGACCATCAGGGCTGCCGTCGCCTGCGGGTCTTCTTCATGGGCCAAGTGGCCCAGATGCGGCTGCACATGCAGTTTCGCCTTAGGCATCAAGCGGCATGCCTCATGCGCCAGCGGCGGCGGTACCGTTTGATCGTTGGAGCCCACCAAAATCGACACCGGGTTGACCATGCGGTGCAGGGCATTCGACAAAGGTGGTAATTTCCAGGCCGCCATCATGGCCAGCACGCTGTGCACATGACCGGGATGCGCAAAAACACAGCGGTAAAGGGCCAGACCTTGTTCGTCCAGACTGGAGCCTGTTTGCGCAATCGACTTGGCCAACAGGGCGGGCCGCTTGGCCATTTTGGCCGTTGCCCAGGCTGACAAGGGGTTGAGGGCTGCCAATTTGGCAGAAGGGCCGAAAATCCAAGAAGGCCATCCTGGAATGGGCAACCAAGCCGGGTTCAGACCCATCAAATGCGTTTGCGCCAGTTCGGCTTGGTGCAAGACCATGTGGGCCCCAATGGCCGCACCCGCTGAATGGCCTGCAATCACCGTGGGCGTGATGTTCAAATGCAACAGCAAAGCCCTCAGCCCTTCGGCCATGCCCTGCAATGACAAACTGTCGCCACCGCCTCTGCTGGTGAAGGCATGTCCGGGTAAATCTGGCGCAATGACTCGAAAGTGTTGGCTGAGCAGGGGCATCAGCCCTCGCCAGCTGAAACTGCCAGAGCCTGTGCCGTGCAAGAGCAAAAGGCCAGGGCCTTGGCCACTGAGCTGAACATGCCAATCAATCCCACCGGCTTTGACAAAATGGCTTTGCGCTGCATGCGGCCATATGTGCCGGTATTCAGACCAAGCCATGGTGGGGTAAAAGCGGTCAAACATCTTTCACTCAAAGGCGTCGCAAATTGTCCATGGCAAAGGCCATGCGTTGCGCTTGCACTTGCGGCATGGGCAGGTAACTGGCCCCCATGACGTTGGCCATGTTTTGGACCTTTGCATCGGGTTGAACCGAGGTGTCGATCCACATGGACCGGTGCCCACTGAGTCGCCATTGCCTGGCCCATTCAAGTGCATCGGCTTGCGCCTGTACGCGGCCCCCTAGGCCATTCAGGGTGACATTGGCGCGGCCATCGCTCAAGACCACCAAGATGGGCGTGACCCCTTGCCGCTGCAACTGGTGGGCTTGCTCGCAGGCCATTTTCATGGCCAGGGCCAAGGGCGTGCCACCACCACCAGGCAGTCCCGTCATGGCGCGTTTGGCGCGCACCAGGGAGCGCGTCATGGGCAGCAGCAATTGGGCTTGCGAGCCTCTGAACGCCACGATGCACACGCTGTCTCGGCGGGCGTAGGATTGTTGGAGCAACAACTCCACTGCCCCTTTGGCTTCCGCCAGGCGTTGCAGTGCGGCCGAACCGGAAGCATCCAAGGCCAAGATCAGGCAGCTGGAGCTGTTTTGTTGGTAGCGGTGGACATGAAAGTCTTCTGAACGAATGGCCACGCGCCCTGCAGTTGTGGCGCCTCTCAAGCGCTGCTTGGGCGCGGCAGCACGCAAGGTGGCCAACACGTGCAAACGCGCCTGCCCCCCCGGTCGGCCCGGCCGGGGGGGCAGGGGCCGGCCGCGCTGCGTGCCCGAGCGCAAGCTGCCGCTGCGCCCCGAGCTCTGGCCTGTGTTGCTGCCTGACTTGGTCATCAGGCGCTCCAAGACATTCGCCGGCAAACTGGCCAGCGCGGCCGCAACCAACAGCTCTTGCAGATCTTGTGGGCTCGGTTCTTTCACCTCTGCGGTGTCAGGTTCGCTTGCATCGGAGTCAGGCGGCTCGGGCGGTTCGGACGGGGGCGGCGGCGGCGTGTCTGGCGCAGGGCTTGGCGGTTCGGGCTGCGGTTCTGGCTCGCCCTCGGAATCTGAAACAGCTTGCGGCTCAGGCTCTTGTTGTGCAGGCTCTTGGGCCTCGGATGCGTTGTCCGGCGGAATCGGCCATTGGGTCGCCCGAGGGGCCAGCACGGCGCGGGTGGCAAACACCAAATCCGCTTGCACCACTTCGCTTCGCAAATGCAAGGCGGCGTGGACGCAGGCCACCCGCAGTGCCAAGATGGGCACGCGCAAGGAGTCTATGCCCAACCCCATGGCGGTGGCACAGATGGCCGTGGCTTGGGTATGGCTGAATTGCATGCTTTGGTGCAATTGGCGCATCTGGTACAAGGATTCCGAAGGCAAAACGTTGTCGACAGCCACTTCGTCGCTGTCGACCGCCTGCAATGCGAAGGCCAAATCGGAGACCGCTGATGGGGGCAGCTCTTGCAGATCCAACCACAGGCCCAAGCGCTCTTGCAAAGCAGGGCTCATGGGCGGGTCGTCGCCTGTGGACTCGTCCAGTGCGAGCACGCCAAATGCTGTTTGCACAGGCAGGTTGGCGCTGTCGCTCATGCGCAAAGGCGGCACAGACTGGGTGTCCATGGCTTGCGTCAAGGGGGCCATCAAGGAAGCCGGAAAACGCTCGGCCATGCTGATGCAGACCAAGCCCTGGTGGGCTTGCGCCAGCAAACCCGGCTGCAGGTGCAACTGGCCAGTTTGCAGCGTGAGGGACAAATCAATGCCTCCCAACAAGCGCTCCAAATCGACACTGCCTGGCAGCTTGACGGTGTTCAGCCCTGTGCGGGCGAGCTGGCGCAGCCATTGTTCGCGCACAGGTCCGAATGGGGCTCGCAGCCATACGCCGCCAAAGCCGTGGGGGTCAATTTGCAGCAATTGCAAAGCGGTCAGTGCGTCGTTCCAGCTTTCCAGGTCTTGCAGCGCGTCGGACATGATGCGCTCTCAGGTGGCCAGAATGTCTTGCAGGCACCTTTGCACGCGTTCGCCTGAATCGGTGTCATCCAGAGGGTTGCGGCGCAGGCGATGGCGCAATGCCAGAGGGGCAATGGTTTTCAGGTGCGCTGTTTGGACCACCTTGTCACCCTGCATGGCCGCCAGCGCGCGCGTGGCGCGCAGCAGCGTCAATTCTGCGCGCAAGCCGTCGGTGCCCAGTTGCTGGCACAACCGCGCGCACAGAGTGAGCATGGCATCGTCAACCACCACCGAAGCGAGCGCTTTTCTGGCTTTCACGATGCGCTTTTGCAGCTTTTCATTTTGGGTTTGCCATTGGGCTTTGTACGCCAAGGGGTCTTTGTCAAAGGCATCGCGGCGTTTGATGACTTCGACCCGCAAGGCCAAGTCCTGTGGCGTCTTGACATTCACCGACAGGCCAAAACGGTCGAGCAACTGCGGTCGCAACTCGCCCTCTTCGGGGTTGCCGCTGCCCACCAACACAAAGCGGGCCGGGTGGCGAATGCTCAGGCCTTCGCGCTCGACCA
>CAMCNQ010000294.1 GCA_945875955.1 Limnohabitans sp. Rim8
CCCAAACCAGTGGCCCCATGGCCGAAGTGGTGCAACACGGCATGCAGTACATGAGCGAGTCCGACTTGCAGGCGATGGCGGTCTACCTTCAATCGCGCGCCAAGGCGTCGCTCAAGACGCCAGGCCCACCGGTGACGGCAAAAGTCAGCCTGATGGTGGCCCGTCAAGGCCAACAGGTCTATGCGCGGCATTGCACCCAGTGCCACGGGGAACAAGGTGAAGGCACCACTTTATCGACAGGGCACAACGCATACCCGGCCTTGGCAGGCAACCGGGCGGTGTTGCTGGCCAACCCCACCAATTTGGTGCAAATGGTTTTGTACGGCGGCTATGGCCCTGCAACGGCAGGGCACCCCAGACCTTTTGGCATGCCGCCCGCCATCTTGGAATTGGACGACCGTGACATCGCGGCCTTGCTGACCCATCTGCGAACCCAGTGGGGCAACCAAGCCAACGAAGTCACCCCTTTGCAGGTGAACCGCATACGCGCCGCGCAAAGCCACTGAAAAACCCTTGCATTACCCAAAGCATGGCTGGGTGATTCAACTGGCAATGGGCCTTTGCTGGCCCCTTTATGGCTTGCCCCTGGGCGGGCTTTGTGCTGACACAAAGGGTTGGATTGTCATCTGGAGCAACCTGTTTCATGGCCATGTCCGCTAACATCCTGGGCATGAAACCCCATCTTTACATCCTCACTGGTGCCTCTCGCGGCGTGGGCCTGGCCATGGCTGAGCAACTGCTCATATCGGGCAACAGCCTGCTGTGCATTTCACGCCATGCCAATTCCGACTTGACCCTTGCTGCAGATTCCGCGCAACTTGCTTTGACGCAATGGACGCTCGACCTGAGCGATGGCCAAGCTGCCAGCGTGCGATTGGGCCAATGGCTTGAAGACCAAGGCCCGTCGGCGTTCGCCAGCCTCACCTTGATCAACAACGCCGGCGTGATTCCCCGCATTGGCCCTTTGAGCGATGCCGATGCCCACGACCTCGCCCATGCGCTGCGGGTGGGCCTAGAGGCCCCCTTGCAACTGTGTGCGGCCTTCTTGGGGGCCACTGGCAGTTGGGCCATGCCCAAACGGGTGCTGAATATCTCCTCGGGCTTGGGGCGCAATGCCATGGCTTCGCAATCGGCCTATTGCGCGGCCAAAGCCGGCATGGACCATTTCACCCGCTGCATGGCGCTGGACGAAGCCCTGAAGCCGCATGGCGCGAAAGTCTGCGCCTTGGCCCCTGGCGTGATCGACACCGACATGCAAGTGCAACTGCGTGGCGCAGACAGCGAGGCCTTTCCGAACCAAGGCCTCTTTGCCCAACTCAAGGCGCAAGGTCAGCTCAGCTCACCGGCGCAAGCTGCCAGCCGCATACTGGCTTTCTTGGAACGGGCCGACTTTGGGCAAAACCCGGTCGCCGACGTTCGCAATTGAAGTGCCCCCAAGCATCAACGCGCCTGTCAGCTGAATGTACCAATGGGGTCTGACACTGTGGGTTCGATCACGATTTTTATTGATTTTTTTGGAGATTTCCCATGAGCCGTGAAGTTGTTGTTGTCAGCGGTGTGCGCACCGCCATTGGGACCTTTGGGGGCAGCCTCAAAGACATTCCCCCTACCGATTTGGCCGCACTGGTGGTGCGTGAGTCGCTGGCCCGCGCGGGCACGCAGGGCCAGGACGTGGGCCATGTGGTGTTTGGCCACGTGGTCAACACCGAGCCCAAGGACATGTACCTGTCGCGCGTGGCAGCCATCCATGGCGGCTGCGCCGAAAGCACACCGGCCTTCAACGTCAACCGCCTTTGTGGCTCGGGGCTGCAGGCCATCTTGTCTGCCAGCCAAGCCATC
This sequence comes from Limnohabitans sp. Rim8, assembly GCA_945875955.1. GTDB lineage: Bacteria > Pseudomonadota > Gammaproteobacteria > Burkholderiales > Burkholderiaceae_C > Limnohabitans_A. The sequence goes on from CAMCNQ010000294.1 coordinate 1,840, forward strand.
ATGCTCGGTGACACCGACATCGCCATTGGCGGTGGCGCAGAAAACATGAGCCGTGTGCCCTTCGCCAGCCTGAACATGCGTTGGGGCGCGCGCATGGGCGACACCAAAATGGTCGACATGATGATCGGCGCCTTGCACGACCCCTTTCACAACATCCACATGGGCGTCACCGCTGAAAACGTGGCGGCCAAATACGGCATCACCCGCGACATGCAAGACGCCTTGGCGGTTGAAAGCCACAACCGGGCCGAGCGCGCCACGTTGGCGGGTTACTACAACGACCAAATCGTGCCGGTCATGCTCAAAAGCAAAAAAGGCGAGGTGGCCTATGCCACCGACGAGCATTTCCGCCCGGGCTGCAAACTCGAAGACATGAGTAAACTCAAGCCGGTTTTTGCCAAAGAAAACGGCACCGTGACCGCAGGCAACGCCTCGGGCATCAACGACGCAGCAGCGGCCGTGGTGCTGATGGAAGCCTCTGTCGCCAAAGCCCGTGGTGCCAAGCCCCTGGCCCGCTTGGTGGGTTATGCACACACCGCGCTGGACCCCAAGATCATGGGCGTGGGACCCATCTCGGCCACCCAAGCGGTTTTGAAAAGAACCGGTCTGTCGGTCCACGACCTGGACGTGATTGAGGCCAACGAGGCTTTTGCCGCGCAAGCCTGTGCGGTGACGCGTGAATTGGGTCTGGACCCGGCCAAGGTCAACCCCAATGGTTCGGGCATATCACTGGGCCACCCGATTGGCGCGACCGGTGCGCTGATCACCGTCAAAGCCCTGCACGAGTTGCAGCGCGTGAATGGGCGTTACGCGCTGGTGACCATGTGCATTGGCGGCGGCCAAGGGATTGCGGCGATTTTTGAGCGCATGTAAACCACGCCAGGGGACAAGCCCAATGTCCCTTGGACCCAAAACCACATTGGCGCAATTGGGCAAAGGCTGACAAACAGCGCCCCGCAGCTGAGGGCCAAAATTTCAGCCTTCAGCCCTGACGGCCCCAGTCACCACCACCTCGATCAGGTAGGCCGGGTCGGCCAAGGCCGCTTGCACCGTGGCCCGCGGTGGTGCCGATCCCGCCACCACCCACGCATCCCACACCTCGTTCATGGCGGCGATGTCGGTGATGTCTTTGAGGTAAATCTGGGTGCGCAAAATGCGGGTTTTGTCACTGCCCGCCTCCAGCAAGCGCCGCTCGATCTGGGCCAATACATCGGCGGTCTGGCTGCGGATGTCGGTGGCCTCGCACTCGGGCACCATGCCTGCGAGGTAAACCACACCCTTGAAAATGGCCGCTTCGCTGTAGCGAGCTGCCACATGCAAACGTTGAATGTCAGGGTTCATTCTTTTTTCTTGCCCAATTTGGATTCAGTGCCCGTCAACAAGCGGGTGATGTTTTCACGGTGACGCCAAACCAACAACATGGCCATCACGGCCAGGCTCAGAACTTCGGTGGCAGTGGCTTGCCAAGCCACACCGTTGCCAAACAAGTAGAACGCGGGCGCAAAAACCGCCGCCACCATCGACGCCAGCGACACATAACGGCTGAAGTACACCACGATGCCAAATGTCAGCAAGGTGGCCAGCGCCAACGGACCATTGACGCCCACCAGCACGCCCACCGCCGTGGCCACGCCTTTGCCACCGACAAAACCGAAAAAAACCGGGTACAGGTGGCCCAGAAATGCGGCCAAGCCCGCCAGCGCGGCCAGACCCGGTCCCCAACCCTGTTCAGGTCCAAAGCCCATCACCAAGGCCACAGGCACCCCGCCCTTCGCAGCGTCGAGAAACAAAGTGAGAATAGCGGCTTTTTTGCTGCCCGAACGCAGCACGTTGGTGGCCCCGGGGTTTTTGCTGCCGTAGCTGCGCGGGTCGCTCAGGCCCATGAGGCGGCTGATGATGACCGCAAAGCTGAGTGAGCCAAGCAAATAACTGGCCAGCAACACAGCCAATTGAATCAGCAATTCCATGACTTGACCTCAAAAATGCCGCTCCAAGGTGGGCAA
>CAMCNQ010000295.1 GCA_945875955.1 Limnohabitans sp. Rim8
GTGGTCATACCACCGCCACCTGCCGCAAATGCAAACGCGCAGCGGCTTTGACGGCTTCAGTCAAACGCTGGGCCGATGGGGCCTCTCGTAACCAATGCTGCCAGTACAAGGCAACGTCCACAGTAGCTCCTGGCAACAGCTCTTGCAGCGTCGGCCGTTGGGCCAGGTGCTGCTCTGGCACCATGCCCCAGCCCAGGCCCAGTTCGATTGCGGTCTCGAAGGCCTCGACCGCCGGGGCAAAGTGGCGTGGGTAATGGGGCTGCTGCAGACCAAAGTACTGGGCCAAAAAGCTGTCTTGCAAGGCGTCCTTGCGGTTGAAAATCACGGCCGGTTGCGTCAGCAGCTTGTGCACCGACACAGCACCGACGCTGGTGCGGCAGCGCTTGAGCACCGCAGGGGCGGCCACACAGCGGTAACGCATGAGCCCCAAGGGCTCGGCCACACAGCCGCGTATCGGCTCGGCCAAGGTGGTCACGCAGCCCATCACATCGCCGCTTTTGAGCGCGTCGTGCGTATGGTCCTGGTCGTCGATCATGATGTTGAGCAGCACATGGTGGCGCAGCAGCATCGCGGCCACGCCCGACAAAAACCAGCTGTCCACCGAATCGGCGTTGATCGCCACGCTCAGGGACTGCCAACGCACGGCCTTTCGCGCGCCGCTTTGGCTGGACGTGCCCTGCAGCCCGCCCAGCACATCGGCTTCCATCATGCGCACTTGCTTGATGTGGGCCAGCAAGGCCTGTCCGGCGGGGGTGGCCCGCACCTGCTTTCCACGCACCAGCAAACGCTGGCCCAGGCTTTCTTCGAGCGCCTTGATGCGCAAGGAGACCGCCGCCAGCGTGATGGACAAGGCTTGCGCCGCCGCGCCAAAGCCGCCGTGTTCGACCACGGCGGCCAGGGCTTCGAGTTGACGGGCGTCTAGCATGATTGATTTAAAAAAATATTGAGTGATGTAAGTTTAATTTAACTTTGTTTAATTAATTGCCTGTCTGGCGCACACTCCAGCCCATTCGCAGACGCCCCTCAGGAGATTTTTCATGGTTTTGAGCCTTCCCACTTTCACCGCCGGCATGGTGCTCAGCATCTCGCTGATCATGGCCATCGGCCCACAAAACGCCCATGTGTTGCGCATGGGCCTGCAGCGCCAGCACCTGTGGTTGACGGTGGCGGTGTGCTCGGTGGCCGACATCGCCCTGATTGGCCTGGGCGTGCTCAGCCTGGCGCAGCTTGGCGGTTTGTCTGACAAATTGCACGGTGCCTTGGTCGGTGCGGGCATGCTGTTTTTAGCAGTCTATGGCTGGCAAGCGTTTCAGCGGTTTTTGCACCCCCGTGTTTTGGCACTGGATGTGCAGTCGAGCGTCACGACCAGCACATCGACGAGTGCAACAGCCAGCACCCGGTCGCACCCCGTGGCTGTCACGCGCCGTCAGGCCGTGTTGTCAGCGCTGGCGTTCTCTTGGCTCAACCCACACGCCTGGCTGGACACGGCCGTGCTGATCGGCACTGCCTCATTGGCCTATGGACAAGGCAGTACCTCTTTTGGCCTGGGCGCGGCCGCAGGTTCGATGCTGTGGTTTTTGGTGTTGGGCGCAGCAGCATTCTGGCTGGGCAGACGCCTGCATTCCCTGAACATCTGGCGCGCGCTCGACGGCGCGGTGGCGTTGATGATGTGGGGCACGGCCGCGTGGTTGGCTTTCAGCTTGTTTTGAGCAAACCAGCGCGTTCTGTCCATGTGGGTAGGCCCAAGATCACGATCAGAGCTCAGGTGCCCCCGTAATACCCGCAAGTGTGAATTTGGCCCTCGGTCTTATCAAGGTCGTGGAAAGTCTTTGCTCTTGAACATGCGCCACCCAACCAGCTACTCTTCCCAATGCGAACAAAGCAGGTGCAGCACTTTCATGAATGACCATGCTGTCACACAGTGCAAACAAAGAACATTTATGTCGCGGGTACAAGGCGTATCGCTGCGTCATGAAGTCTGACAAAGCCACCAATTTGGATGCACGCCCCGTCAATCGCCCACGGGTTTTGATCAGCGCCAGCAAACTCTGTGCGCGCGGATCACCACTGGGATACAAAGGATGGCCAAACCCCGGTACACGCTGCCCGCTTTCAACCAGCTCTTGGGCTTTGGCCAGCAGCGCCGACACCGATGTCCCTTTCTTCACGAATTGACCAATGCTGTTGTAGATCAAGGCCACCTCGGTGCCCGAACTGACGGACATGGCTGCCGCAACGCAACTGTGAACCGAAGCACCACTGGAGGCAGCAACGCGGGCGGACAAGGTCCCCGGAGACAACTCATGGTCCGCCATCAGCACCAATATGGCATTCATCGTTCGAGTGTTTTCTGCGCAAAGCGGTGCCCCCAGTGCTTGCAGGACAACCTCGGCAAAGCCGATCCCAGATCGGGCATGAACATACCTTTTTTGAGGTCCCAAAAGACCCATGCAACCAGCGAGTGCCAGCAAGATTTCCCGGGCGGCTTGCAGCAAACTGCCTGACACCAACCTCTTCTCGATGGCGCCACGGCCCAGCGCGAGATGCATCACCACCGAAGCAAAAATCTCAACCATTTGATGCTGGATCGCTCCCTCTGGCAAACGGTCCGTCAACCGTTTCAACACCCATGGTTCGGGGTAGGCCTTCCAACAAAATGGCTGCGCGTGCCACATGCCCGTCCACAACAGCTCCGACACTTGCTCAAAACTGGCCTCTTGTTTGACCAAGTCTATGGCAAGTTTGCCGCGATAACTGGGCCCTTCAAGGGTAATTTCCGTGATTTGCGTGGGAATGATGGGCTGCCCCAGATTAAGCGCCGAGGCGGCGATCGCACTTTGACCCAAACGCGCTTGTGCTTTTGTGCGTAAACGCTCCAGATCTTCTCGCAAATACAAACGCTGTCGCTGACCCGCAATGGACATGCTGCGGATCAGTCCACGGCTGACGTAAGCATAAAGCGTTGCAAGCCGTATTCCCAGCCATTGGGTCGCCTGCTGGGCATCGACGTAGTCTCGCGCTCTGTAGGAATGGATCTTCACACGGGGCTTTACATCTATAACTATTGAATTCAACACGAACTTCATTCACATTGATCATTAAATCAAGGTTGATCAACTTATTTTTTAACTCTAGTATGCACTGGTGCGCCTCAGATATGAGGCGTCCTACGCCCAGCCCAATCAAAAGGAGACATCAGCATGAACAACGTCAAAGGCAAGCTGCCCAACCGCCGTCAGATCATCGGTTTGGCAGCTGCTGCCATGTCACTGCCGGCCTTGACTCAAACCAGCAGCTTTCCACAAAAACCTGTTCGCATCGTGGTTCCTTACACCACGGGCGGCAGCAACGACGTGATTGCACGCCTGCTGGCTCAACAACTTCAGGAGGCATGGGGACAACCCGTAGTGGTTGAAAACAAACCCGGCGCTGCGGGCAATATTGGTTCATCGGACATTGCCAAGTCAGCGCCTGACGGTCACTCGCTTTTGCTGACCAACATCAACATTGTCTCGATGAACCCCGGTCTTATTGCCAACATGCCATTTGACCCGCAAAAAGACTTTGCACCCATTTCCTTGCTCGGCACCACCGCCTTAGCGTTGGTTGTGCACCCCAGTGTGTCGGCCAACAATGTGCGCGAACTGATCGATTTGGCACGCAAGGAGCCGGGCCGTCTGAATTACGCCTCAAGCGGCAATGGCAGTCCGCAGCACATGTCGGCAGAGATGTTCAAAGCCATGACCAAAACCAGCTTGACCCACATTCCATACAAAGGCGCGGCTCCCGCCGTCAACGACCTGCTGGCGGGCCAAGTTCAAGTCAC
>CAMCNQ010000296.1 GCA_945875955.1 Limnohabitans sp. Rim8
CCAATGCAACTGCGCTCCGACCAGGTTGGCTTTGAGGATGTGGCCCAAATCGCCAAGCAAGCCATCACTGATGTCGGCCATGGACGTGGCGATGCCGCGAAGCGCTTGACCCAGGGCCACGCGCGGGGTAGGCGCTTCCATGCGTTGCCTTGCCTTGTCAAAAACAGCTTGAGGCAGGCTCAGCTTGCCGCGAAACGCTTCTAACGCCAAGCGGGCATCGCCCAGATGGCCACTGACGTAAACATCGTCACCCGCTTGCGCGCCGGTGCGAAGAATGGCTTGACCCATAGGCACCTCGCCCATCACGGTGATGGCAATGTTCAAAGGGCCTTGGGTCGTGTCCCCTCCCATCAGCTCGCAGCCATGGGTCTGAGCGATTGCAAACAGGCCCTTTGAAAATTGAGAAAGCCAAAGCTCATCTGCGCGCGGCAATGACAAAGCGAGTAAAAAAGCGCGGGGTGTCGCACCGCAAGCAGCCAGATCGCTCAGGTTGACGGCCAGCGATTTGTGGCCCAGAAGGAAAGGGTCCACGGTGGTCAAGAAATGCCGGCCTTCAACCAACATGTCGGCAGAAAAAGCCAGTTGGTGGCCGGCTTGGGGAGACCAAACAGCACAGTCGTCACCGACCCCCACAGCCGCACGCTGGGGAGGACGTTTAAAAAAACGTTCAATCAGGTCAAATTCACCCATATTGTTCAGCTTGACCGCAAGCGCTGCGTGTTGGGTTAATGAAGGGTGCGGCCTGCTGAATACGAAACGGAAGACTCCAGCACAAATGGGGCGATGGCCACATCAAAGCGGTGGCCATCTTCGGCCACGAAAAAATAACTGCCACGCATGGTGCCACTGGCCGATTGCAGGCGGCAACCACTGGTGTATTGAAAAGACTCGCCGGGGCGCAGCAAGGGCTGTTGCCCGACGACGCCCAAACCTTTGACTTCTTCGGTGTGGCCGCGTTCATCTTGAATCTGCCAGTGGCGAGAAATCAATTGGGCGGGGATATCGCCGGTGTTGGTCACCGTGATGGTGTAAGCAAAAGCAAATACGTCCTGCAAGGGTTGGCTTTGTTCGGCCAAATATTGAGGAAGTACGTCGATTTGGAGCGTGTAAGAGGACATGGGGATATGTTAACTGCGACAATTCAGGAATGACAAAGTCTTTTCGAATTGCCCCTTCCATACTCTCGGCCGATTTTGCCCGCTTGGGTGAAGAAGTCAAAACCGTCATCGCAGGCGGTGCCGATTGGATTCACTTTGACGTCATGGACAACCATTACGTGCCCAACCTGACATTCGGGCCCATGGTGTGCCAAGCCCTCAAGCCGCATGCCAAAACACCGGCGGGTGAGGCCATTCCCATCGATGTGCATTTGATGATCTCCCCGGTTGACCCGTTGGCGGCTGCATTTGCCGATGCAGGCGCCGATTTGATCAGTTTTCACCCGGATGCCAGCGGCCATGTGCACAGGAGCATACAAGCCATCAAAAGCAAGGGCGTCAAAGCCGGCTTGGTGTTCAACCCGGCTGAGTCATTGGATGTGCTGGCGTGGACACTGGAGGACATCGACCTGATCCTCATCATGAGTGTCAACCCCGGTTTTGGCGGGCAAAGCTTCATCGATTCGGCCCTGCGCAAAATCGAGCAAGCACGCAAACTGATCGACGCCAGTGGCAAAGACATCCGACTCGAAGTGGACGGTGGCATCAAGGCCGACAACATTCGCCGCGTGGCCGACGCCGGGGCCGACACCTTTGTGGCAGGCAGCGCCATCTTTGGCAAGCCCGATTACAAAGCCGTCATCGATCAAATGCGCCTGGCACTGGCTTGAAACCACCAAGCAAATGGGTGTTGACCTGACCCAAACCAGAGCTGTGATTTTCGACCTGGACGGCACCTTGGTGCATACCTTGGGCGACTTTCAGATGGCGTTGCACAGAACCATGGCCGACTTGGGCCTGCCCCCTGTCACCAACACCCAAATTGAACAAACCATCGGCAAGGGCTCAGAGCACCTGATACGCACGCTGTTGGCCTACCAAGTCAAGCGGCCAGAAGTCATAGGCACAGGACAAGCCTGCCCGGCGCTCACGGTAGAGGCTTTGTATGGGCGCGCCTGGGCGCTTTACCAAGACCATTACCGGCAGATCAATGGGCATTTTTCTCAGGTTTACCCCGGTGCGCGAGAGGCTTTGGAGGCATTGCAAAGCAAAGGCCTGCCCATGGCCTGCTTGACCAACAAGCCCTTGGCTTTTGCGCTCACTCTCTTGCGAGAAAAATCTCTGAACGGCTTTTTTACCCAAGTTTTTGGTGGGGACAGTTTCGCTCAAAAAAAACCGCATCCCATGCCCGTTCTCAAAGCGTGTGAGGCTTTGGCTACACCGGTGGAAAACAGCCTGATGGTGGGGGACTCAAGCAACGATGCGCATGCCGCACATGCCGCAGGCTGTCCTGTGGTGCTGGTGACTTATGGATACAACCACGGGCATGCAGTTCAAGACACCCCAGCATCTGCCTGGTTGGATACCTTGGCCGATTTGCCCAGGCACTTGAGCGCAGCCGGCATTTGAGTCGCTGCGTTGAAAACGGCCCATCAGGTTTGCTACACTTCGAGCATCATGTCTCACATCCAGCGTCAATTCTGTGCAGCCACTCTGCCAAGCCCATCGGGCTGGGGAGCTTGGCCCTGGCGTCAGCCAGTCTGAAACCACCGACCGTGCGGTCCAGCCGCAACCCGCGTCCAGCGTTGGCTGGGCACCTGGATGAATGAAAAGCAACTCACTGCAGTTTGCTGAGCTCTTAGGAGGCTCTGTCCCGTGATCACAGAACTCGAATTCAAAAGCCTGGCCAGCCAAGGCTACAACCGCATACCGCTCATGTTGGAGGCTTTTGCGGATTTGGAAACCCCCTTGTCGCTTTACCTGAAGCTGGCGCACACCAAGGACAATGGCAAACACAGTTTTTTGCTTGAATCCGTGGTGGGCGGTGAGCGTTTTGGCCGCTACAGCTTCATTGGCCTGCCCGCGCGTACTTTGTTGCGTGCCAGTGGTTTTGGGCTTGATGCCAAGACCGAAGTGGTGAGCGATGGGGTGGTCATGGAAACCCACATGGGCAACCCGCTGGACTTCATTGAGCAGTATCAGCGGCGTTTCAAGGTCGCACTGCGGCCGGGATTGCCAAGGTTTTGTGGTGGATTGGCGGGGTATTTTGGTTACGACGCGGTGCGTTACATCGAGAAAAAGCTCGAAAAAACCTGCCCACCGGACACCCTCGGCACACCCGATATTTTGTTGCTGCAATGCGAAGAGTTGGCGGTGATCGACAACCTGTCGGGCAAGCTCTACCTCATCGTTTATGCCGACCCGGCCACACCCGAGGCCTATGTGGGCGCCAAAAAGCGATTGCGCGACTTGAAAGAGCAACTGAAATACTCGGTCAGCGCGCCTGTGGTCAAAGCCAGCCAGTCCTACCCGGTCGAGCGTGACTTTGCCAAGGCCGATTACATCGCCGCCGTAGAACGGGCCAAGGAGATGATTGCGGACGGTGATTTCATGCAGGTGCAAGTGGGCCAGCGCATCAAAAAACGCTACACCGAAAGCCCGCTGTCTCTTTATCGCGCCTTGCGATCTCTCAACCCCAGCCCTTACATGTATTTCTACAACTTCGGCGACTTTCATGTCGTCGGGGCAAGTCCCGAGATTTTGGTGCGCCAGGAACTGACCGATGACGGCTCCAAAGTGATCATTCGGCCCTTGGCGGGGACACGGCCGAGGGGCGCGACGCCCGAGAAAGACAAGGCCGCAG
>CAMCNQ010000297.1 GCA_945875955.1 Limnohabitans sp. Rim8
CGGCTGCGGCAAATCGACGCTGCTGAGGATGATTGCCGGTCTGGAAGAGTGCACGGGCGGTGATGTGCTGATGGACAACCAAGATGTGACCGACCAGCAGCCTGCAAAGCGCGGCATTGCCATGGTGTTCCAGTCGTACGCCCTCTACCCGCACATGACAGTCGCCGAAAACATGGGGTTTGGGCTGAAGATTGCCAAGGTGGATGCTCAGGCGATTGCGGGCAAGGTCGCGACGGCGGCCAAAACGCTTCAGATTGAGCATTTGCTCAAGCGCAAGCCCAAAGACCTGTCGGGTGGACAACGCCAGCGCGTGGCCATCGGGCGCGCCATCGTGCGCGAACCCCGCATGTTTTTGTTTGACGAGCCGCTGTCCAACCTCGACGCGGCTTTGCGTGTGGAAATGCGCGTGGAGCTGGCCAAAATCAAGACGCAATTGAACACAACAGTGGTGTATGTCACCCACGATCAGGTAGAAGCCATGACGCTGGCCGACAAGATTGTGGTCTTGCGTGATGGCCGCATTGAGCAGGTGGGAAAGCCTTTGGACCTGTATGCGCGCCCCGCCAATCAATTTGTAGCGGGATTCATTGGCTCGCCCAAAATGAATTTTTTAAAAGGGACCGTGGTCAAGCAGGTGGGTCAACAGCTCGAGCTGCAGCTGCTGGGTTCGGACACAGCGCGTGTGGTGTGCCACGCACCGGTTTCGATCGGCACCGAGCTGACCTTGGGGATTCGCCCTGAGCATCTTTCGATTGTCTCTCCCAGCCCCGGCGAATTGCAAGGCGTGGTGCTTGTTGTGGAGCGGCTGGGCGGTGAGACTTATTTTCACACCCGCGTTGCAGACCAGACCGTGATCGCCAAGATCGATGGAGATTCCAGCGTGAATGTGGGCAGCACGGTGGGCTTGGCCTTTGATCCGGTCAAGGCCCACCTGTTTCAATTGGATGGGCAACGCCTGCAGTAGCGGGACCCGCACGCCACTGCCTCCAACCCTTTGAATACCATGAACAAATTTCCCAAAATCGCCCGTGTTGAATCTTTCATTGTTTCGATTCCGCGAGACACACCCTATCTGGGGCCACTTGGCCCCGGTGAGTTCATCAACAGCCGGGGTTACCTGATCCGAAAAGGCAATCGCTCCATTTACCCCGACTCTGACATGTCGGTGCTGGTCAAGGTCACTGCCGAAGACGGCACGGTGGGCTGGGGCGAAACCTATGGCATCGTGGCCCCGGACGCCGTCACCAGCATCATTGACGATGTGCTGGGGCCGGTCAGCATCGGGCGCGACCCCCGCGATGTGATGGTGATCCAGGAGGACCTTTACGACATGATGCGGGTTCGGGGTTTTTTTGGCGGTTTCTACATGGACGCCATCGCCGGGGTGGACATTGCCATTTGGGACCTGTTCGGAAAGCTGGTGGGTCAGCCGGTTGTGAAGTTGTTGGGTGGGCAACGCATGGAATCCATTCCGGCCTATGTGTCCGGGCTGCCTGCTGCTACTTTGGAGGCCCGTCTGGAGATGGCACGCGGCTTTTGCGCAAGGGGATTTGACGCTTTCAAATATGCCGCCGCCGTGTCTCACGAAGGCATCGTCAACGAAATGCGGGTGCTGCGCGACGGGCTGGGCCCCAAGGTCAAGTTGATGGTCGATCTGCACTGGAAATTCACCGCCCAGGAAGCGGTGCAACTCATAGGGCAGCTTGAGCCATTCAACCCGTATTTTGTCGAAGCCCCCTGCCAGCCCGAAGACATTGAGGGTCAGGCCCATGTGGGGGCCAACATCAGGGTTCCGTTGGCCTTGGGTGAGGAGTGGCGGACGGTCTACGAGGTGCGCCCGCGCATGGAACGCCGGGCCATGTCCATCATCCAGCCCGAGATGGGCCACACCGGTATCAGCCAGTTCATGCAGATCGCCCGCATGGCCAATGCTTTCCATGTCAAGGTGATTCCCCACGCCAGCATTGGCATTGGCATATTCCAGGCTGCAAGCCTGCACGCCACGGCGGCGCTTGCCAATTGCCCTATGCATGAATACCAGCACTCGGTGTTTGACAGGAACCTGCGGTATGTGAAAACCACCATGCGATGCACAGAGGGCGCCTTTGTCCTGCCTGAAGGACCCGGCCTGGGCATTGAGCCCCATGACGATGTCTGGCAGTTCGTTCGCGCGAAGGGGGCTGTATGAGCCAGTTCTCGGGGGTCTACCCCATTTTGTACGCTTTTTATGACAAGAGCGGTCGCATTGACGATGGCTTGATGCGCTTGCAGGTTGACAAGTGCATTGCCGCGGGCGCACACGGCATTGCCGTTCTGGGGCTGGTCACTGAGGTCCACAAGCTGGACGTGAATGAGCGCCGCCATCTTGTCGAAGTGGTGGGGCGGGCGATCGATGGCCGGGTACCTTACGCGGTCACGGTGGGCGAGCAGTCCATCCATGGGCAGATTGCGTTTGCACAGATGGCGCAGGCCAATGGCGCGAGCTGGGTCATCTTGCAACCGCCCTCCATCAAGGGCTTTGCGGAAGCTGAATATGTGCGCTTTCTGGGTGCGGTGGCCGACAAAATGGAGATCCCGGTTGCCGTGCAAAACAACCCTGTGAACATGGACGTTTCATTGTCGACTGCAAGCCTGCTGCGCCTGCGGGACGATCACCCCAACATCACCCTGCTCAAAGGAGAAGGGCCGGCATTGGGCGTGTCTGAACTGGTGAAGGCGTCCAATGGTCGCTATGCCGTGTTTGCGGGACATGGCGGCAAGGAGTACATCTCCAACATCCTTTCGGGTTGCGTGGGCTTGATCCCTGCGCCAGACTGCCTGAACCAACAAGTGGAGTTGCACAAGCTGTTGATGGAGGGACGCCTTGACGAGGCGCAGGCGCTGCACGCGCAGATTTTGCCGCTGGTGTTGTTCATGACCAACTCGGTCCCCCATTTGCTTTGCTATGGCAAGCGGCTGTTTGCGCAGCGAATCGGAATCAAGGAAGTGCATGCCCGGGCCCCTGAAATCCTGCCCACCGAATTCGGATTGAGTGAAGTCAGGCGGATGACGCAGGGCTGGGGCATGTTGTGATGACCCCAAGCCCCCTGCAAATCACGGCGCTGCGCCACTGGAAAGTCGCCATGCCCTTCAAGGAGGCCCTCGAGTGGGGCTCCGGCAAGCGCCCGGCCGCCACGCGGCTGGTTGTGGAAATCACCTTGGCCAATGGCGTCAAGGGCTACGGCGAAACCATTTGCTTGCTGGAGTTCATCGAGCCGGTGCTGGTCAACACCGTTTTCCCCATTGCCCTGCAGCATGGCGCGCAGGATGTCGAGCGCTTCACGCGCCATGTGCTCGGTGCCGGCTACTACCACCACAAGCGCGCCGCCGTGATGGCCATGGCTGCGGTCGAGATGGCCATGTGGGATGCGCAAGGCCGGGTGACCGGCCAGCCTTTGAGCAGCTTGTGGGGCGGTGTTTACCGCCAGCAAGTGGAGGTGGCCGCCTACTTGTTTGGCACGAGTGCCACGCGCCTCAAAGCGTCTGCCAGCCGCTTCCTGGACTTGGGGTACCGAAGCTTCAAGGTCAAAATCGGCATGGACCCGTCCTCGGACATCAGCAATGTGGAAGCCGTCAGGCACACCGTGGGCGATTTGCCGCTGCGCGCAGACGTCAACGGTGCCTGGACGCCGGGCACGGCACGGCGCACGCTGGAGCGCTTGCGCGCTTTCGATTTGCAATACATAGAGCAACCGCTGGAACTTGACGATCTTC
>CAMCNQ010000298.1 GCA_945875955.1 Limnohabitans sp. Rim8
ATTGACCTTGATCGATATGGACCACATTGCCGAGTCCAATATCAATCGCCAGATACACGCGCTGACCACCACAACGGGGCAGTCCAAGGTGGAGGCCATGCGTGAGCGCATTGCCCTGATCAACCCAGAGGCCCAAATCGATGCGGTGGACGAGTTTGTCACGGATGCCAATTGGCCTGGCTTGTTGCCGTGCTTGCCCGATGCGGTGATCGATGCCTGCGATCAGGTTCAAGCCAAGGTCGCCATGGCGCAATGGGCCTTGCAAACCAAAGTGGGTTTCATCTCGGTGGGGGCCGCTGGCGGTAAGCGATTGGCGCATCTTGTGGACATGGATGATTTGTCCAAAGTCACGCACGACCCTTTGCTGGCCCAAGTGCGCTACCGTTTGCGCAGACACCATGGCGCAGCCCGAGGTGACAAACGCTTGGGCATTCAGGGGGTGTTCAGCCGCGAAGCAGTGGCTCCTCCGGACGCTTCTTGCGCCTTGCCCGGCGATGGCTCTTTGGGCTGTCATGGCTACGGCTCGGTGGTCAGCGTGACCGCTACTTTTGGTCTTTGCGCTGCATCTGCAGTTTTGAATTTTTTGGCATCCGACCCTCAGAAGCCCAAAAAATAACGCTATAATTTAAGACTTGCCAGAGTGTGCCAACCCTCTGACAAAGGGACCATAGCTCAGTTGGTAGAGCAGCGGACTTTTAATCCGTTTGTCGTGGGTTCGACCCCCGCTGGTCCCACCAAAAAAACAAAAAGCACTTTGTATTTCGGTACAAAGTGCTTTTTTCTTGGGCGCGAGATGCCGATGGGCTGAACTTTCAATGGGGTTGAAAAATGACCGACGAACCAAACCGACCGATGGCCTTGGAGGGCGCGTCCATGTGCGAACCTTGCGCTGGCATTCAGCGCAATTGGCGGCGTGCGCCGGGTCACGCCGAGCTGGTGCAAGGGTCCAACCGCAAAGAGTTGCGTGCGGGCGGCTCGGTCACCATCACCCGCTACAGCTGTGACCGTTGCGCCACGGTTTGGGAATACGAAAACAACAAAACCGACCAGCACGCAGGCTGGTCCGTGGTCGGGCATTCCAGCTGAGCCAGTTGCAGCGCTTCACCCATGAGGTGAAGGCGCAAGTGTTTGATTCATCAAGTGTTTAAAGCGCAAGCAAGCGACCAACTGCCGGGTTGAGGTTCAAAGGGTTTCTTCGAGTTGCGCGCTCAATTCAAGCCAGCGCTCTTCCAGCTTGGCCTGCTCATCTGTCAAAGACTTTAAGCGGCGGCCCGCCTCGGCCAACTCGGCAGGGGGCATTGGCTTGGTCAGATGTTGTTCCAGTTGGGCCTTTTCGCCCTCGATCTGGGCCATGCGTTGTTCGGCTTGTTCAAGCTCGCGCTTCAAGGGGCGTGTTTGCACGGCCAAGAGCTGGCGTTTTTGGGCTTCGTTTTTACGTTGTTCTGCGCTGCTGATCAAAGGGGCGGACACCGACTCGGGCGGGGCTTTGGCCGCCACAGCAGGTACGCTTGGCAGATCAGGCAAAGCGCCGTTCGGTGGTTTGACCGCGTTCTTGGCGGCCTCGCGCAAACGCTTGGACTCTTCCAGCAGGTACTTTTGGTAATCGTCCAAATCGCCGTCAAAGGGTTCGACCTTACCCCGCCCCACCATCCAAAATTCATCGCACACCGCACGCAGCAAGGCGCGGTCGTGGCTGACCAGCATGACGGTGCCTTCAAACTCGTTGAGCGCCATGGACAGGGCTTCGCGGGTGGCCAAGTCCAGGTGGTTGGTGGGCTCGTCCAGCAGCAAGAGGTTGGGGCGTTGCCACACGATCATGGCCAACACCAAGCGGGCTTTTTCGCCGCCGCTCATCGAGCCCACGGCTTGTTTGACCATGTCGCCTGAAAAGTTGAAGGTGCCCAAATAATTGCGCAGGTCTTGCTCGCGGCTGGGTTCGCCACTGTTCGGTCCCAACTCTTTGGCCAGGCGGATCATGTGTTCCAGGGGGGTGTCCTGGGGGTGCAGAACGTCAAGTTCTTGCTGGGCAAAGTAGCCAATGTTCAGGCCCTTGCCTTCGGTCAGCGTGCCCGCCAGCAGCGGCATGGTGCGGGCAATGGTTTTGACCAAGGTCGACTTGCCCTGACCGTTGGCCCCCAAGATGCCGATGCGCTGGCCCGCCAATACCGATTTGCTGACGCCTTGCAAAATGGCTTTGGCTTCTTCGTCCACGGTGTAACCAAAACTCGCATCGCTGATGGCGAGCATGGGGTTGGGCAGGTTGTTGGGTTCTTTGAAGCCAAAGGTGAACTCGGCGTCGGCCAACAAAGGCGCCACCTTTTCCATGCGCTCCAGCGCTTTGACCCGGCTTTGCGCTTGTTTGGCTTTGCTGGCCTGCGCCTTGAAGCGGGTGATGAACTTTTGCAGGTGGGCAATTTTGTCTTGCTGCTTGGAAAATGAAGCCTGTTGCAGTTCCATTTGCTGGGCCCGCAAGATTTCGAAGGCGCTGTAATTGCCGCCGTAACGGGTCAGCTTCGCATGGTCGATGTGCAAGGTCACATCGGTCACCGCATCCAAAAACTCGCGGTCATGGCTGATCACGATCATGGTGCCCGCATAGCGTTGCAGCCAGGCTTCCAGCCAGACCAGTGCGTCCAAGTCCAGGTGGTTGGTGGGTTCGTCCAGAATCAAAATGTCCGACGGGCACATCAACGCCCGGGCCAGTTGCAAACGCATGCGCCAGCCGCCCGAAAAACTGTTGACGGGGTTGTTCAGTTCGTCCACCCGAAAGCCCAGACCCAAAATCAAGGCTTCGGCGCGGGGCAGGGCGTCGTGGTCGCCGGCATCGGCCAGGTCGGTGTAGACGTGGGCCATCTCCATGCCATCGCCACTGGCTTCGGCCAACACCAAACGCTGGCGCAGTTCGGCCAATCGGGTGTCGCCTTCCAGTACAAAGTCCGATGCGGGCTGGTCGGTCTCGGGCATGTTTTGCGCGACCTGACCCATGCGCCATTGGCGAGGCATCTCGAAGTCACCACCATCCTCGGTCAAGCTGCCGTTGAAAAGGGCAAATAAAGTGGATTTGCCAGCACCGTTGCGTCCGACCAGGCCCACTTTTTCGCCGGGGTTGAGGGTGACAGAGGCTTTGTCCAGCAGCACTTTGGTGCCTCGGCGCAGGGTGACGTTTTTGAGGTTGATCATGAAAAAGCAATGACCGGACAGGTTCCGGGGTAAGGGGCAGGGTCTGAGCAGGGGCTGGGCCTGCCGGGTGATAACCCGCTATTTTCGCCGATGTGGGTTCGGGTGGGCCCGTCAAAGCCTGAGCATGGCCTCGCGCGTGACCAGCAAGACCTGATCGTCGCCCGCGCTGGTGTCCAGCCAGGCCACTTCGAGTTCGGGAAAGGCGGCAAGAAAGTGCGCCACCTCGTTGCCGATCTCCAGCACCAGCACGGCCTGTTGGCTCATGCAGCTGGGCGCATCTTTGAACAACTGGCGCACAAAGTCCATGCCGTCTGTGCCGCCCGCCAGCGCCAACGCGGGTTCGGCGCGGTACTCGGCCGGCAGGGCGTCCATGCTGGCTTGGCACACATAAGGCGGGTTGCACAAGATCAGGTCAAACGGGCCGGGCAACGAGGACAGGCCGTCGCTGTGCACCAGGTTCACGCGCTCAAGCAAGTCATGGCGTTCAAGGTTGATCGCCGCCACCGCCAAAGCCTCGTCCGAAATGTCGGCCCCCGTCACCTGCACCTCAGGCCA
>CAMCNQ010000299.1 GCA_945875955.1 Limnohabitans sp. Rim8
TTGCAAGGGCCAGAACTTTCTTGTGACGGGCGCGTGCCGTTACACCACGTTTAACGCGAGGCATATTTAATCTCCTTGTTCGTCAGTTATTACAGGCCAGCCATTGGCAGCATTTGAGCGATGTGACCCATATTGGTCTCATGCACAGATACTGAACCGCGAAGGTGACGCTTGTTTTTGGTGGTCTTCTTGGTCAGGATGTGACGTTTGAAGGCTTGGCCGCGTTTAACGGTTCCACCGGGACGAACACGGAAGCGCTTTTTTGCACTGCTTTTGGTCTTCATCTTGGGCATGTGAATGCTCCTTTAATTGTGCTCGTGAGGCGTCTGCAAAAACTTTGCAGCCTTGTTGGCCCCGAGCCACTTTTAACAAAAGCCCCCCGAAAGGGGCTCTTGATTCGACCCACCCGAAAGTGGATCAAATGCTGATCAAACCGATTCGACGGGAGAAGCCGCCTCAGCGGCTTTGCCTGTCGGCTTTTTGCGTCCTGGCGCAATCATCATGATCATCTGTCGACCTTCGAGTTTGGGAAACTGCTCAACAATGATGGAGTCGGCCAACTCGTCACGAATCCGGTTCAAAAGCGCAATGCCCAAATCTTGGTGGGTGATCTCACGACCACGAAAACGCAAAGTGATTTTGCACTTGTCACCGTCTGCCAAAAAACGGCGAATGTTGCGCATTTTGATGTTGTAGTCACCATCATCGGTACCGGGACGGAACTTGACTTCTTTGATGTCAATCACCGTTTGCTTGGCCTTGGCCTCTGCCGCACGCTTTTGTTCTTGGTATTTGAACTTGCCGTAGTCCATCAAACGGCAAACGGGCGGGTTGGCGGTGGCGGCGATTTCCACCAAATCCACATCCATCTCACCTGCCAAGCGCAGTGCCTCTGCCAGAGACAAAATGCCCATGGGCTCATTTTCAGGGCCGGAAACACGCACCTCAGGGGCCATGATTTCACGGTTCAAACGGTGTTTACGTTCTTCGCGTTGGCGACGATCACGAAATTCGGTAGCGATGACTCAATCCTTTATGGAATAAAACTGCGACATGCAGCGCATCCATCTTTGTGCCCACGGGCCAAAGCTTGTGGCGAAAAACACCTTCAGGCTTTAGAAGCGATGTCGGCAGCAATGAGTTCAATGAACGCATCGATCGACATCACACCGAGGTCATTGTTACCTCGGGCGCGCACAGCGACGGTACCTGCTGCCTTTTCCTTGTCGCCTGCGACGAGGATATAAGGCAGCTTTTGCAACGAATGCTCACGTATTTTCTACGTGATTTTCTCGTTGCGCAGGTCCAAATCAACCCTAAGGCCTTGATTTGACACCGATTTTTGCAGTTTTGCAGCAATTTCACGACAGTAATCGGACTGCGCGTCGGTGATGTTGAGCACCGAAACTTGCAACGGGGCAAGCCAAGTCGGCAATGCACCAGCGTGTTGCTCGACCAAAATGCCAATGAACCGTTCCATGCTGCCCACAATGGCGCGGTGCAAAATCACGGGACGCTGGCGCGAGCCATCTTCGGCGGTGTATTCGGCATCCAATCGCTCAGACAAGTTGAAGTCGACCTGAATCGTGCCGCACTGCCACTCCCGACCAATGGCGTCTTTCAAGGTGTATTCGATCTTGGGGCCATAAAAAGCGCCATCCCCTTCTGAAATCACAAAATCACAAGCCGAGTGACGCAAGCTGTCCATCAATGCCTTTTCAGCCTTGTCCCACAATTCATCCGAGCCAATGCGAGCCGCCGGACGCGTGGACACCTTGTACAAAATATTGGTGAATCCAAAATCGGCATAGACTTTTTTGAGTACCTGGGTGAAGGTGTCGCACTCAGGCAAGATTTGGTTTTCGGTACAGAAGATGTGGCCATCGTCTTGCGTAAAGCCCCTCACGCGCATGATGCCGTGCAAGCCTCCCGAAGGCTCGTTGCGGTGGCATTGACCAAATTCACCGTAGCGCAAAGGCAGGTCGCGGTAGCTCTTGATGCCCTGTTTGAAGATCAGGATGTGTCCTGGACAGTTCATCGGCTTGAGCGCGTAATCGCGTTTTTCCGACTCGGTGGTGAACATGTTGTCGCGGTACTTGTCCCAGTGACCCGTTTTTTCCCACAGGGTTTTGTCCAAGATCTGCGGGCCTTTGACCTCTTGGTAACCGCTGTCACGGTAGACCTGACGCATGTACTGCTCCACGGTTTGCCAGACGGTCCAGCCTTTGGGATGCCAAAACACCAAACCCGGGGCATGCTCATCAATGTGGAACAAATCCAGTTCACGGCCCAGCTTGCGGTGGTCGCGTTTCTCGGCCTCTTCCAAGCGTGTCAGGTACAACTGCAAATCGTCTTTGCTGGCCCATGCCGTTCCGTAAACCCGCTGCAGCATTTCATTTTTGCTGTCTCCGCGCCAATAGGCTCCGGCCACTTTCATCAGCTTGAAATGCTTGAGCTTGCCCGTGCTGGGAACGTGTGGGCCACGACACAGGTCTTCAAATGCACCTTCACGGTACAAGCTCACTTCCTGATCGGCCGGGATGCTGCCAATGATTTCAGCCTTGTAGTTTTCACCCATGGCCTTGAAATGCGCCACGGCCTCGTCACGTGGCAAAACACGGCGCGTGACAGCTTCGTCCTTGGCGGCCAACTCGGCCATGCGCTTTTCGATGGACACCAGGTCTTCAGGCGTGAACGAACGGCTGAACGAGAAGTCGTAATAAAAGCCGTTTTCGATGACCGGACCGATGGTGACTTGCGCCTGAGGGAACAAGTCTTTGACGGCATAAGCCAACAAGTGGGCTGTGGAGTGACGGATCAACTCCAAGCCTTCGGGGTCCTTGGTGGTGACGATGGCCAAGTTGGCATTGGCGGCCATGCTGAAACTGGTGTCCACCAGCTGGCCGTTGACTTTGCCACCCAAGGCCGCTTTGGCCAAGCCCGCGCCAATCGACGCGGCCACTTCAGCCACGGTCACCGGACCGGGAAATTCGCGCAAAGAACCATCGGGAAGAGTGATCTGGACCATGTGTCTGCAATTAAAAAAGCGCGGCAAAGGCCGCGCTTAGAGGAAATGTTTAAACGCTGGGATGGGATTTTACGCCGCCCTCGCCTTCAACAACCCAAAGTAGATCAGTGAAACTGCTCTTCTTCGGTCGAACCGGTCAAAGCCTTGACCGAAGACGAACCGCCTTGGATCACGGTGGTCACGTCGTCGAAGTAACCAGCGCCCACTTCTTGTTGGTGAGACACGAAGGTGTAACCCTTGTCGCGTGCTGCGAATTCAGGCTCTTGCACCATGTTGACGTAGTGCTTCATGCCTTCGCCGCGTGCATAGGCGTGAGCGAACTGGAAGGTGTTGAACCAGTTGATGTGGATGCCCGCCAGCGTGATGAACTGGTACTTGTAGCCCAGGGCCGACAAGTCTTCTTGAAACGAAGCAATTTGCTTGTCGTCGAGGTTTTTCTTCCAATTGAATGATGGCGAGCAGTTGTAAGAAAGCAATTTGCCTGGGCAAGCGGCGTGAACAGCTTGCGCAAACTCGCGCGCAAAGCCAATGTCTGGCACACCCGTTTCGCACCACACCAAGTCGGCATAAGGGGCATAAGCCACACCGCGGCTGATGGCCTGCTCAAGGCCGTTTTTAACGCGGTAAAACCCTTCTTGTGTGCGCTCGCCTGTCAAAAAAGGCTTGTCGTTGGCATCGTGGTC
>CAMCNQ010000300.1 GCA_945875955.1 Limnohabitans sp. Rim8
ACTTGACCACTGTGGCCAGCATGGCCCCCGAACCCTGCCAACTGGGCACGGAATAGGGCTGTGTATTGAAGAGCAGACTGGACAACTCCATCATGCTGTCGTTCGGGCAACCTTGTGCTGTTGGCGCCAGGGCGACGGCTTGCGCAGCGCTGAATGCATCACTGCTGACATAGAGCATGTTGCCTGGGACGAGCGAGTTTATCGCCGCCGTGCGTATCTGGCTGCTGGCAGTGGACACGAATCTTCCGGTAGCGGGGTCGACCGCTTCATGGCTGATTTCCACTGTCAGTGACGCGCCTTCTTGCGCCCAGGTCGCGCCAGTCGCGCCTGCGTTGCCCTGAACAGGGCGCACACCAATGCTGGAAATATCACGCACGAAGCCCAGATCCAGTTGCACCCAGCTACCGGCATTTGCGCTCCCCAGGCTGCGAAAGAGCCCCGGGGTTTGGTAAGCGCTGCCCGGGGCCGGCGGGCTCAGTGTCAGCTGGCGATCAACCAAATTGGCCATGCCGTAGTAATTGGCCGCATTGGCCGCGGCATCGGTGAAAACGGTGGAAGAGCTCAGGACAGCAGAGCTGGCGATGTTGCTGCCGCCGTTCATCACCTCGATCTCATCGAGCGCCATGGCAGTGCCGTTAGCAGGGCGCCTGACCAGCACATACCGGCCCCGCAGATTGCTGCTGGCTTGGGTGGCAACGCAGCGCTGGCTGATCACGGCCAACAGTCGTGGTGCGGTCCAATTGCTGGTGGCTGCCGTGCCATCTGCGGCCGGCTCTGAAATGGTGTTGGTGTAGCCCAGTTTGAGCGTGTCGGTGGTGCCCGCCGGCAGCAAGCCGAGTTCCACAAGCTCTGCGGCCTTGGGTTGCAGTCCATTGACCACACTGGTGCCGTTGATGGTGATGCCACAAGCCAGGCCGGTGGGCTTGATTTTGGACTTGACAGAGGCCAGGCCATGCACGCTGCAGCCGGGCGGCAGTTTTTTGAGCGCAACATGGTGCAGCGTCATGTACTGCCCCAGGCTGTCGTTCAAGCGGGCGTAATGGGCGCCTACTACCTGTCCCTGGTCGATGCGTGAGTTCATCGACTGAAAAGCTAGGTAGGCAACTATGGACGAAGTCATGAGCGCCAAAACGATAGTGGTCTCCAGCAAGCCCAAGAGGACAATGCCGCGTTGTTTTTGTGTGCGACCCACGCGTGAAAAGCCAAGGGCTTTCATTTGGGTCCTATGCCCGACGCGATGGACTGCACCGTGGCAAAAAACGCCATGATCATGGCGCCCAGGCCCATGCCGCCCAGCACTATCAATGCGTTGTTGAGTTTGCCTGCGGCGCCTTCTACCGAGCGGGCAATCCGGTCTATAGAGCCCACACCGATTTTGACGAAAGCCGCCACCGGGTCACGTCGCTCTGAGGCCTCTTGCACCCGGTCTTCCATCTCATGGTTGAGCAAGCCGGTGCGAAATGCCATACCAAACTGGGTTGCATTGCCGGATGACAATGCCCGCAAAATTTCCCGCAGATGCCAGCGCAACCAGGGTGAGCTGAATTTCATGGCCCGCTCAATGGACGCCCGCAGCGAAACGCCCGTCCGCATCAGCGAAGAAAGCGAAACAACTAGCATGGCACCGGTGTAAGTGCGGTACACGTTGTAAGGGGGGAATTTGTCAAGCGCGCGGCGCACCGGGCTCTGCCACCGGCTCAGTGAACTCATGAAAGCGATGATGCCGACCAAAGCCGTGCCGGCAATGAAAACTCCGTAGTTGCGAACCACCTGGGCGACCGCGTGCATGGTCTGGCCAATGGGCGGCCATTTCTCCACAGGCAATAAGCCCTCGATCACGGGAACGGCATAAACTGAAAACCCCACCAGCAGTGCTGAAAAAACGATCAGCAGAACGATCGGGTAGGTCACCGCCTTGCGCATGACGCGGGACATCTGGTCAAGCTTGCCGCACATCTCTGCCATGAAGTACAAGCCCTTTGACAGCGTGGCGTCACCACTGTTCTGGATGGCGTCGAGCATGATCAGCTCGGTTGCCGAGATGATGGGCCGCAATGCATGGGCCAGCCCGTCTTTTTGCATGGCCTTCATCATCTCCAGGTACATCTTGGCAGCGCCCGGGTCTCGCCTGCGCGCGCGGGCTTCGTAGCCTTTGAGTACGGTGAAGATCGAGACGCGGTCTTCCAGAGCGGCCCCCAGGTCATGGTAGAAGTCGGCGCGGCGTTTTTTCAGGTCGCTGCGCGCCAAAAAAAGCTGAACCTTGTCAATCAGGAAAGTCATGGCGAGTGCAGCGGGGCCAGGTCGGCTTCAGGCGGCGCAAGGCCGACGGGCTTGGATGCGTCGGGCAGGCTGCTGGACGCGGTCATGGTGGCAAAGACATTGGGTGCACCAAAATTAAGCTCGAAGTAATACGGGTCCACCAAACCGCGGGAGACGTCGTAAAGCGCGTGTCCCCAGGCTTCCTTGCCATGCATCTCCGGGTGGTTGAAGGGTGTGTTTCTGCGGTTGCGCCAGACACGCCTGGCCTCAATGTCCTTGCCCTGGCTGAGCAGCAGCAGCAGCTCCGTGTCCGGCACCAGCACCTCGGCATGCACCTTGACGCCCCGCACGCCTTGTCTCTCGGAGTTGCTGTAATCGATGCCCGGTTTCCTGCAATGCACACAGCCCCTGTCGCTGGCACAAAAGAACTGACTGGTGTCTAGGCCGAAGACGTCCTGGTAGGTTTGCAGGCTGGCCGGCGTCATGACGCTGGCTGCCGGCACTTTGCATTCAGGGCAGTTCAGGGGGGTGAGTACCTGGTAGACCAGCGCCGACAAAAACTCGGGGTTGCACATGCTTTCGCGGTTCAGGCCCAGCGCTTTGGAGGTCAGGCGGCCGATCACACCGATGGCCGATGTGGCGTGCACCGTGGTCAGGATCTTGTGGCCGGTCTGTATCGCCGCCATGGCCATTTCTGCCGACACGGCATCGCGTATCTCGCCAAACATGCCCACGTCCGGGTCCATCCGCAAAAAAGCCATCATGGCGACCAGGAAAGGGTTGCTGCGCTCATCCGAGCCCTGGCGCTGCACGGACAAATGCGACACCCCTTCGACCTGGTATTCCACGGGGTCTTCGATCGAGATGATCTTGCGATTGCCCGGACGCGCCAGTTGCGTGAGCAAGGTGTTGAGCGTGGTGGTTTTCCCGGAACCCGTCGCACCCGCGACAAAAATACCGCCCCAGGCCGTTCCCACGGCCTCCTGCAGAAGTACGGTTTGCGAATGGGTGTAGCCCAAGCGCTCCAGGTTCAAAAGCTGCTGCTGGTCAGACCGCGAGCCGCGCAAAATCCGCAAAATAACGTCCAGCCCGTCCACCGCCGGGTGGCTTTGAAAGCGCAGTGTGATCTGCTCGCCCTGAACCAGCAAAGGGATCATGGCGACCTGGGCAACCCCCATGTTGAAAGCGACTTCGGAGCGCGATCCCTCCTGGGCGACCAGGTTGTAACAGGCGGCAATGCCGTCGAGCGCAATGCGCAAGGGCACCGCCGTCATCATCCGCATGATGCCGTCCAGCCGTACGCGCAGTTTGGCCGTGGCGCCGCGCAGTTCAAAGTGCAAGTCGCTGGCATTGAGCTGCATGCAGGCACCCAGTGTGTTTCTGAACCACTCGATGGGCACGGAGTCCGCCA
>CAMCNQ010000301.1 GCA_945875955.1 Limnohabitans sp. Rim8
TCGCGAGACGCGCGAGATCGTGGTGCGTTGGGGCGAGACCGAGGTGGCCCGCACCCGGGGGGCATGGGCCGTGCGCGAGACCGCGCACCCGCCCACCTTTTACCTGCCCCTTGCCGATGTGGCGCGAGCACTTTTGCAGCCCGCTGGGCGCGGCTCGTTTTGCGAGTGGAAAGGGCCTGCGCGTTACTGGGACTTGGTCGATGGTCCGCGCCGCTTGCCGCAAGTGGCCTGGAGTTATCCGCAGCCTTTGGCAGGCGCCGAGCCGCTGGCCGAGTGCATCGCTTTTTACGCCCATGCGCTCGACTGCCAAGTGGATGGCGCCCAGGTGCTGGCGCAGCCGGGCGGTTTTTACGGCGGATGGATCACGCCAGACCTGTCGGGGCCATTCAAGGGCGATCCAGGCAGCAGTGCTTGGTAGCGCCAAGCCCTTTGCAGGGGGCTTAAGACGGGGCGGGTTCAAGGGCATGAAGGCCGGAACCATAATGGGGTTTTCACTGGCTGCATGGGCCATACCCTGCGCGGAGTCTTTGACCGATGGCTGTTTTGAGTTTGCTTTCTGTGGGCCACGCCTATTTGCCTGATGAGTGGCTTTTTCAAGACCTGGACTTTTCGCTGGTGCAGGGCGAGCATGTGGCGATCCAAGGCACCTCGGGTTGCGGCAAGTCCACCTTGCTCAACATCATGGCGGGCCTGGAAATGCCGACCCGCGGTGAGGTCTGTTGGGCTGGCCAGCCCACCTCGGCCTGGTCGGCCGAGCAGCGGCGGTCTTGCCGTCAGTCTGAAATGGGTTTTGTTTTTCAAGCCTTTCATTTGTTGCCGCACCTGTCTGCCCTGCAAAACGTCATGGTGCCTTGCTTGCTGGGTGGGCAATCTGGCCAAGCCGGTGCACAGGCAGCGCGGTCCCTGCTGTGCGACCTGGGCTTGCAAATGCGCTTGGACGCCAAGCCTGCCAGTCTGTCAGGGGGTGAGCAACAACGCGTGGCCCTGGCGCGTGCCCTGGTGCACCACCCCAAAGTGGTGTTTGCCGACGAGCCGACGGGCAACCTCGACACCACAACGGCCGCCAGCACCTTGGCCTTGTTGATTGAATTGTGTCAGGCAAGGCAGACCAGCCTCGTCGTGGTCACCCACTCTGACGAGGCGGCGCGGGCCATGGGCAGAAGCTTGCGACTGACCCCAAAGGGCTTGGTTTGCTGAACCTGAACGGCCATAGTCTGCTGTTTGTCTGGTTGCTCAAAGGGGCCAGCGTGCAAGCTTGGGCGCGGTGGTTGGTGGCCCTCACCATGGTGGCCATTGGCGTGATGCTGGCGGTGGCCATTCACACCGTCAACCATTCGGCACTGGCGTCTTTTGGGCAGGCTTTGGACACGGTCAACGGCCAGGCTTCAGCCCAGTTGGTGGCCCCCTTTGGGGACATGGACGATGGCCAAATCGATGTCTGGGATGGCCGCCGAGCGGCCTTGGGCATACGCGCCGTGAGTCCGGTGCTGGTGGTGCAGACCGACCGATTGACCGTGTTGGGTCTTGATTTTTTCAAAGCCGCGGTTGTTTCTTCATCTTTGATGCCCAGCGCTGCGGACGGCGGCGCAGACCTGTTCAATGCCAAGGCCTTGTTTTTATCTGCTGCCGCCCTCAAGGCCTTGAATGTGCGGGTGGGCGAGCGCCTTGTGTTGCAGCATGGGGCCAGCTCGGTGGCCTTGGTGGTGGCCGGCGAAGTGCCCGGCGCGGCTTCTCAGGTGATTGGCGTGATGGACATTGGCAGCGCCCAATGGGCCTTCAACCGGCTGGGCGTCGTGTCGCGCTTGGACCTGCGCCTAGAGGACGGACAAACCCCGCAGGGCCTGAAGGCCGCATTGCAAGCGCAGTCCGAAACCCTTCAGGTGGTGGCCACGCAAGACCGTGAGCGGCGCATGTCCTTGCTGTCGCGGGCCTACCGTGTCAACTTGAGCGTGCTGGCCATGGTGGCTTTGTTGACGGGTGGGTTTTTGGTCTCCACCGCGGTCAATTTGTCGATTGTTCGCCAGCGTGCAGAACTGGCCTTGCTGGGGGTTTTGGGTGCAAGCGAGGCCTGGCTTGCCCGCTTCGTTTGGGCGCAGGGCGGTTTGATTGGCGCTTTGGGCGGCTTGTTGGGGGTCGGCATGGGCCTGTTGCTTGCGGCCGTGTTGATGCGCTGGTTTGGCGGCGACTTGGGCGGCAATTACTTTGCCAACAGCCAACCCCCGATGTTGATCGACTGGCTGGCCATGGCTGTTTTGGCGCTGGCGGCAACCCTGATGGGGCTGGCGTCGGCCTGGCTGCCCTTGCTGCAAATCAATTGGCGACAACCCATGGCGGTGCTGCGTGCGGGCCAGGCCGAAACCCTGGTGTTCAGGCCGCCCACGCTGAAATGGAGCGTGTTGGCGTTGGGCCTTTCAGGGGGCTTGTTGCTGCTGCCCCGTTTTGACGAATTGCCTTGGGCTGCTTATGCGGCGATTGCCGCCTTGCTGGGCGCAGGGCTGTTGGCCATGCCCTGGGTCTTGGCCCAGCTTTGGGGTGGGCTGGCGCGCGCGCTTGCGCATGCGCGTGTGCCTGCGGTTTGGCGATTGGCGGTTTGGCGCTTGGCACAAGCCCCGGCAGCGGCCACGCCCTTGATCACCGGCACGGTGGCGGCGTTTTCATTGACGGTGGCGATGATGGTGATGGTCAGCAGCTTTCGCACCTCGGTTGCCGATTGGCTGGGCCAGGTCTTGCCTGCCGACCTCTACACCAGCAGCCAAAGCATGGGCGACCAGCCCGGCTTCAGCGCGTCGGTGCAAGCGGTGATCGCGGCTGTGCCAGGCGTTCAGAAGGTAGAAACCAGCCGCCAAACCAGCCTGCGTTTGTCGCTCGAGCGGCCCGAGGTGATGTTGGTGGCCAAGCCCATGAATTGGCAAGATCCTACGCAGTCTGTGGCTTTGGTGGGGCTGGCCCAGTTGCCCCCCCAGGATGGCAAGCCCCGTTGGGTGGTGTTTGGCTCAGAGGCGATGGCCGATTTGTATGGCTGGCGCGCAGGCCAAGAGGCCATGCTGCCCTTGAACGCGCAAGGCCAGCTGAAGGTGTGGGTGGGGGGTGTGTTCAGAGATTACGGCCGACAACACGGCACGGTGGTGATGGCCGCGTCCGACTACGAGCAACTCAGCGGCGACCGCTCGCGCTCCGGTGTCTCGGTGTGGTTGGCAAAGGGTGCAGACCCTGCCCAGGTCATGGCGGAGATTCAAAGCCGAATTCAAGCCCAAATGACTGAGCTGGCGCACCTGAAATGGGTCAGTGCCAGCGATGTGCGGCGGCTTTCGCTGCAAATTTTTGACCGCAGTTTTGCCATGACTTACGCCCTTGAAGCGGCCGCCTTGTTTGTGGCGCTGTTTTCGGTGGCCGCTGGGGTCACGGGGCAGCTGATTTTGCGCCGGCGCGAATTTGCTTTGTTGGCGCATTTGGGCCTGTCGGAGCAGGGCCGATGGCGCTTGGTGTCGCTGGAGGTGGGCTTGCTGCTGCTGGTGGCGGTGGTGTGGGCCAGCATGTTGGGGGGTTTGATGAGCCAGATCTTGATTCACAAAGTCAACCCCGAGTCTTTCCACTGGACCATGAACACCCATTTCGACATCGGCCAATGGGCCTTGATCAGTGCTTTGT